>JBGTLJ010000197.1:0-4331 GCA_041744175.1 Oceaniglobus sp.
GCGCGGCGGCGGTGGCATCGCGGTCGATGGGAAACGACGTGCCGGCCAGCGCGGCGGCGCCGAGGGGGCATTCGTTCGCCCGCGCCCGTGCATCGCGAAAGCGCGTCACGTCGCGGCCCAGCATTTCCACGTAGGCCATCATGTGGTGGCCCCATGTGACCGGCTGGGCGGTCTGAAGGTGGGTGAAGCCGGGCATCACCCAGTCGGCCCCCGCCTCTGCCTGGCCCAGCAGGGCGCGCTGCAACGCCTCGCAGCCGCCGATCGCGGCGTCGGTCTGATCACGCACCCAGAGCTTGAAATCCGTCGCCACCTGATCGTTGCGCGAGCGTCCCGTGTGCAGCCGCCCGGCGGGTTCGCCGATCAGCTCCTTCAGGCGCGATTCGACGTTCATGTGGATGTCTTCCAGCGCCGCGGAATAGGCGAATGTGCCGCCTTCGATCTCTGACAACACCGTGAGCAGGCCTTCCCGGATCGCATCGGCATCGCTATCGGTGATGATACCCTGCGCCGCGAGCATCGCGGCATGGGCACGCGACCCGGCGATATCCTGCGCGGCCATCCGCCGGTCGAACGCGATCGAGGCATTGATCGCCTCCATGATCGCGTCCGGCCCGGCGGCGAACCGCCCGCCCCACATCGCGTTCTGCCTGGTTTCGGTCATGGAAAGGGCCCCCAAAGATGAAATTCCTGGTCTGTGCGGTTCTCTATCTGGGCCTTGCGGTCGGTGCAAACGCCGCCGGTCTCGACACGCTGAACGCCTTGCGCGACGGCGACATGGAAAAGCTGGAGTTCCACTCCGAACCCCGGCCGGTGTCACAGGAGGCGTTCACCACGCCCGGGGGCGATGCGCGCACGCTGGCCGACTGGCGCGGCAAGGTGGTGGTGCTGAACTTCTGGGCGACGTGGTGCGCGCCCTGCCGTCACGAAATGCCGATGCTTGACGCCTTGCAGGCCGAGATGGGGGGCGAGGCGTTCGAGGTCATCACCATCGCCACCGGGCGCAGCGCTCTGCCGGGGATCGAGCGGTTCTACGAGGAGGCGGAGATCGAGCACCTGCCGATCCTGCTGGACGCCAGCCAGGCGGTCGCCCGGGACATGGCGGTTCTGGGTCTGCCGGTCACGGTGATCCTGAACCGCGAGGGCAAGGAGATCGCCCGGCTGAGCGGCGACGCGGAGTGGGACAGCGACAACGCCAAGGCGATCATCGCGGCGCTGATCGACGGCTAGGGCCGGGGCCTTGCCCTGGTGTCCCGGCCCTGCAGCACCGTCTGCGGGTTTTGGCTTTACGGTTTTACGTTCGGGGTTCGGCGTGGCGGTGTGGCGGGCCGATCGTAGTGGGCAATTCTTGCGACTTCGTCGTGGCGGGGGCAGGCGATGAGGTGGTCGTTGACCATGCCCACCGCCTCCATGAAGGCATAGACCACGGTGGGCCCGCAGAACCCGAAGCCCCGCGATTTCAGGTCCTTCGCCAGCCCTATCGACAGCGGCGTGAACGGCGGCACCTCGGCCATGGTGGCGAACCGGTTCTGCAGCGCAATGCCATCGACCCGGTCCCAGAGATAGCAGTCGAACCCCAGCGTGTCCTCGATGGCGATCCAGGCGCGGGCATTGGCGATGGTCGCCTCGATCTTGCCGCGGTGCCGGATGATCCCCGCATCGCCCAGCAGGCGCGCAACATCGGGTTCGCCCCATGACGCGATAACGCGGGGATGAAAGCCATCGAATGCCGCGCGAAAGTTTTCGCGCTTGCGCAGGATGGTGATCCAGGACAGGCCGGCCTGGAACCCGTCCAGCACCAGCTTTTCCCAAAGCGCGCGACTGTCGCGTTCCGGCACGCCCCATTCGGTGTCGTGATAGGCCACGTAAAGCGGATCCTCACCGCACCAGTCGCATCGCGTGTCCATGTCGCCCCGACCTTGCCGCCCCGGTCTGTCCCGCGACCGATCGCGCGGTCCCGGCAAATTAGAACAAAATAGGAATATTCACCGGTTGTTAGAAGGTTTTCGGCACATTGCAACGGCACGTCAAGGAGAGTTTGGGAATGCCATCTGATTATCCCCCCGGCAACGCGACCGCCGGTTCGGTCCCGCAGAACCCGCTGTCCCATGCGGCGACACAGCGGGATCGCGACGTGCTGGACACCGTCCAGACTGCGGTGGAAAACGGCGATGTGATGCTGGCCTTTCAGCCCGTGGTGCCGTCCGGACGCCAGGACCAGCCCGCATTCTACGAAGGGCTGATCCGAATTCTCGACAAGAACGGCCGGATCATCCCGGCGCAGGAATTCATCGGCGCGGTCGAGAACCGCGAACTGGGCCGCAGGATCGACTGTCTGGCCCTGAAAAAGGGGCTGGAGACTCTGGCCGCCCACCCGCACCTGCGGCTGTCGATCAACATGTCGGCGCTTTCCATCGGGCACGAAAAATGGATGGCGGTGCTGAACGACAATCTGGCGCTGGATCCGACGGTCGGCGAACGGCTGATTTTGGAGATCACCGAAAGTTCGGCGATCCTTCGCCCCGATGTGGTGCAGGCGTTCATGAGCGATCTTCAGGCCCGCGGCATCAGCTTTGCCATCGACGATTTCGGTGCCGGATACACGTCGCTGCGCAATCTCAAGGATCTGTATTTCGACATCCTCAAGATCGACGGCCAGTTCATCCGCGGCATCTCCCACAACCCCGACAATCAGGCGCTGGTCAAGGCGCTGCTGTCCATCGGGCGCCATTTCGACATGGTCACGGTCGCCGAATTCGTCGAATCCCAGGAGGACGCGGCCTATCTGACCAAGATCGGCGTGGACTGCCTTCAGGGGTACTTCTTTGGTGCACCCACGGTGCGCGCCCGCTGGGAACCCTGCGAGGAGGCAAGACGCGCCTAGGCGCCTGCGGCGAAACCGCCCGCGATCCCGTTGTGCTTTGGTGGCCAGATCCCTAGTCTGTCACCAAACCGGTCCGTTCGCATCGGACCGAAAGCGGGAACCAGAAGGGGTTTTTCCATGACGAATGTTGTAATCGTATCAGCCGGGCGCACACCCGTAGGCAGCTTTCTGGGCGCGTTCGCCAACGTGCCCGCCCACGATCTGGGGGCCGCCGTGCTGGAAGGCATCGTATCGCGCGCCGGGATCGACAAGGCCGAGGTGAGCGAAACGATCCTGGGCCAGGTACTGACCGCCGGGCAGGGACAGAACCCCGCCCGCCAGGCCCACATCAACGCTGGCCTGCCCCAGGAATCTGCCGCGTGGGGCATCAATCAGGTCTGCGGTTCGGGGCTTCGGGCCGTGGCACTGGGCGCTCAGCACATCCAGCTGGGCGATGCGTCCATCGTCGCGGCGGGCGGGCAGGAGAACATGTCGATGTCGCCCCATATCCAGAATCTGCGCCAGGGACAGAAGATGGGCGACATGCAGATGATAGATTCGATGATCCGCGACGGGCTGTGGGATGCGTTCAACGGCTATCACATGGGCCAGACCGCCGAGAACGTCGCCGAAAAGTGGCAGATTTCCCGCGACACACAGGATGAATTAGCCGTCGCATCGCAGAACAAGGCAGAGGCGGCGCAGAAGGCCGGGCGGTTCAGGGACGAGATCATCGCCTACACCGTGAAGGGCCGTAAGGGCGACACCGTCGTCGAGGACGACGAATACATCCGCCACGGCGCCACCATGGAGGCGATGCAGAAACTGCGCCCCGCCTTCGCGCGCGAAGGCAGCGTGACGGCGGCAAACGCCAGCGGTCTCAACGACGGCGCGGCCGCCGTGCTGCTGATGTCGGACAAGGAGGCCGAAAGGCGTGGCCTCACTCCGCTGGGACGGATCGCGGGCTATGCAACCGCCGGCCTGGATCCGGCGATCATGGGCGTCGGCCCTGTCCACGCATCGAAAAAGGCGCTGGAAAAGGCGGGCTGGTCGATCGGCGATCTGGACCTTGTCGAGGCGAACGAGGCGTTCGCAGCACAGGCCTGCGCGGTGAACAAGGAAATGGGCTGGGACCCCGAGATCGTCAACGTCAACGGCGGCGCCATCGCCATCGGCCACCCCATCGGCGCGTCGGGCGCGCGGGTGCTGAACACCCTGCTGTTCGAAATGGCGCGCCGCGATGCGAAAAAAGGCATCGCGACCCTGTGCATCGGCGGCGGCATGGGTGTGGCGCTCTGCGTCGAGCGCTGAGCGCGGGACCTGCGTGCCGTCCCGGCGGCATGATCGTGGGTTCCTCGCGTTCCGGGGGCGCGGGACATGGGGTGCGCTCGCCGCGGTTCCTAGAACGGCACGTTCGAGCATTTTGGGGTGGCGGCGAAAGCGGCCGACGGCTGCCACATGGGGTTGGTTC
>JBGTLJ010000198.1:0-1969 GCA_041744175.1 Oceaniglobus sp.
CGGTCCTTCAGACCGAACGCCTCTGCCGCCGAAAGCGACGCGGCGCGGTAGGCCGCCAGCGGCGTCGCGCCGCCGGCAATCGCGTTGCGGATCATGTGGTCGATGTGACCGTGTTCGCCAATGTCCAGCGGATTGCGGTCATCGGTGCAAAAGCAGAGATACGCGCTGTTGGCATCGGTCAGGATCGGCAGCAGCGCGTCGAGATCCTTGGAGACCGATCCTTCGCGGATCAGGATGCGCATCCCCTTTTGCAGCTTTTCCAGCGCCTCCCCAAGGGTCGTCGCCTCGTGTTCCGTGCGGATGCCGGCGGCAATGTAGGCGTTCAGGTCGCGCCCCGCCAGCATCGGCGCATGGCCGTCGATATGCGCGCCCGCGAACGCCGTCAGCTTTTCCATGCAGCCCGGATCGCGCTGGATCACGCCGGGATAGTTCATGAACTCCGCCAGCCCCAGCGCTGCCGGGTGATCGCGCAGCGCCGACAGATCGCCGGCAGACACGTTGGCGCCTGACGTTTCCATGTGGCTCGAGGGCACGCAGGACGACAGTTGCACCCGGATGTCCATCACCGTCTCGAGCGCGGCGTCGAGGAAATAGCGGATCCCCGGCACCCCCAGCACATTGGCGATCTCATGGGGATCGCAGATCGCCGTGGTGATTCCGCGCGGCCCGACACACCGGTCGAATTCATACGGGGTGACAAGGCTGCTTTCGATATGCAAATGGGTGTCGATGAACCCGGGCACGAGGATCAGCCCGGTGACATCGCGCACCTCTGCCCCGTCGTAATCGGCGCCCAGCCCGACAATCCGTCCGCCGGTGATCGCCACATCGCCCGGGATCAGCGCACCGGTGATCACGCAGAAAACCTGCCCGCCCCGTAGCACCAGATCGCAGGGTGCCACGCCGCGCGCGGTATCGATCAGGCGCTCAAGGGTGGATTCGGGCATGGTGTGCACTCCGATTGAGCATATGTGTGACAGATGGGCATCATATCTGCCGCAAATTTCATCCGTCGACTGTGAAATGTCGCATTGCCGGTCGGTTTTGGTTTCCTCGACCGGTTTTCAGGTTAACCTAAGGTTGAGCAGGCCGAACATGGACGCGGCGTAATGCGCCCTTCGGACTGAACGGATTTTCGTCCCACGGCCGCAACAGGCCGCCGGACACACCAGTTCCTCCCTGACTGGACAGGTCGCGGTTCGCCGCGACCTTTTTTTTATCCAAAGCGCTGGGTCAACGTCTTCCCCGGGTGCACGTCGGTTCCGGATGCCGCCGCGCTGGCCGCCTCCAGTGCGCCGACACCGTGGGGGATCGCGAGCGCCTTCAGGCCCGAATCGATGCTGCCGAGCATTCCCATCACCATGTGCAGGTTCACATGCCCCATGTGGCCGACGCGAAAGAACCCTGCCGCCTCCGGATCGCCCGGTTCCACCATGCCAAGGCCGATGCCCAGCGTCACGCCGGCATGCGCGATGGTCCATTCGCGCAGCCGGTCGCCGTGCGGTGCGCCGATGCGCAGCGCCGTGACAGCATGGCTGCGCTGCGCCGGATCAGTGATGTTCATCTCAAGCGGGCCGCCCTGCCCCCAGACTTCGAATGCCGCCCAGATCGCACGCGCCAGCGTGGCATGGCGGGCCAGCACGTTTTCGAACCCCTCTTCGACGATCATGTCCAGCGCCGCGCGCAGACCATAGACGTGGTGCGTCGCCGCAGTGCCGCCGAAATACTGGTAGAACTGTTCTGGAAAGGCGCGCGGCCGCCAGTCCCAGTAGTTGCTCACGCAACCGGCCGTATCGCGGCGCGCATCGGCGCGATCGTTGAAGAACACGAGGCCAAGACCCGGCGGCACCATCAGCCCCTTCTGACAGGCGGTGACCATCACGTCGACGCCCCATTCGTCCATGCGGAAATCGTCGCAGGCGAAGGACGCGATGCAATCCACCATCAGCAGGGCCGGGTGCCCCGCCGC
>JBGTLJ010000199.1:0-6306 GCA_041744175.1 Oceaniglobus sp.
AGATGAGCGACCGGGTCGCCGTGATGTATCTTGGCCGCATTGTAGAGGAAGGATCGACCGACCAGATCTTCGGCCAGCCGCGTCATCCCTACACGCTGGCCCTTTTGTCCGCGATCCCGGTGCCCGAGTACGGTCGCACCCGCAACCAGATTTCGCTGGATGGCGAGATGCCGAGCCCCGTTCACCCGCCATCCGGGTGCCACTTTCATACCAGATGCCCGTTCGCCCGACCGTCCTGCGGCGACGATGTGCCGACGCTTCGCGAAACCGGACTGTCGCGGGGCCATCGTGCCGCCTGTCATTTCTTCGAAGAGATCGCACATGATGTTGACGTGGCGCCCGTCGGCAAGGGCGGTGAGCGCACCGAAGAAGCGAGACGCCGTTTCGCGCTTTATGCCGATACGATTGCCGGGCATACAAAAATCCGGACCAGTCCGGAAACGACGCCGATATAAGAGAACCGCCCGGAAACAGGGGCGGCACCCTACACATCAGAATGGAGTAAGCTTGCAATGATCATCAGAGACTTGACACTTGCCGCGACCCTGCTGTGCGCCACCGCGCTCGGGGCGCAGGCTCAGACCCTGCGGATCGGGCTTCAGGAAGACCCCGATGTCCTCGATCCGGACCAGTCGCGCACATTCGTCGGCCGGATCGTCTATACCGCGCTTTGCGACAAGCTTGTGGACATCACCCCCGAGCTGGAGATCATTCCCCAGCTCGCGACGGAATGGAGCTGGAGCGACGACAACACCCAGCTGACCATGAAGCTGCGCGAGGGAGTGACGTTCCACGACGGGACCGCTTTCAACGCCGAGGCGGTCGCCGCGAACGTGGACCGGTCCCAGAACATGGAGGAAAGCCGCCGCAAATCCGAACTGTCGTCGATCACCAATGTGGAAGTGCTGGGCGATTACGAGATCCGCTTCGACATGGATGCCCCCGATGCGACGCTGCTTGCGCAATTCGCCGACCGGGCGGGCATGATGCTGTCGCCGCAGGCAGCCGAAAGCGCGGGTGCCGATTTCGGCCTCAACCCGGTCTGCTCCGGCCCCTTCTCCTTTGTCGAACGGGTGGCGCAGGACCGCATCGTGCTTGAGGCATTTCCCGAATACTGGAACGCCGAAGAGATCATGCTGGATGGCGTGACCTATCTGCCGATACCGGACACGACCGTGCGCCTCGCCAATCTTCAGTCCGGCGATCTCGACATGATCGAACGTCTGGCCGCGACCGATCTGGCGCAGGCCGAGGCCGATGACAACATCACCATCGAGCGGGCGGTGTCGCTGGGTTATGACGGCATGACCTTCAATGTCGGCAACGGCGCGCGCGCCGACAATCCATTTGGGCGCGAAGGCAAGCTGCTGCGTCAGGCCCTCAGCGCGGTGATCGACCGTCAGGCCCTGTCGCAGGTCGTCTTCGACGGCGTCACCACCCCCGGCAACCAGCAATACGCGCCCGATGCGACGTTCTATGCCAAGGACCATGCCGTTCCCCAGCGCGATCTCGAAAAGGCCAAGGCGCTGCTGGCCGAAGCCGGGTACCCGGACGGCGTGAGCATTGAGGTCCAGTCCGCCAATTCACCGGATGAAGCCCAGGTGATGCAGGTGATCCAGTCGATGGCGCGCGAGGCGAACATCGACATCACCATCGTGTCGAAGGAGTTTGCGACGATGCTGTCTGACCAGACGGCGGGCGACTATACCGCGACGCTGGTCGGATGGTCGGGGCGTATCGACCCCGACGGCAATATCCATCAGTTCATGACCACAGGAGGCGGCATCAACGATTCGGGCTATTCCAATCCGGAAGTGGACCGGTTGCTCAATGACGCGCGCGCGACCAACGACACCGCCGAACGTCAGGCCCTCTATGCCGAGGCCCGCGGCATCCTGAACGAAGACCTGCCCATCGTCTATCTGTGGCACGATACATGGCTCTGGGCGCTGAGCGACGCGGTGAAGGGGTTCACCCCCTATCCCGACGGCATGATCCGGCTTGAGGGCGTCAGCCTGGAACGGGGCTGATCCAGCACATCATGCGGGCGCTCCGGTGCCCGCATGATCCCGTCCACAAGGGCCCAACTGAACAGGGACCGACCGAATGCTGTCCTTCATCCTGCGCCGTATCCTGATCGCGATACCGACGATCATCCTGATTTCGGTCTTCGTCTTCGCGCTGCAAAAGCTGCTGCCGGGCGATCCCGTGCTGGCCATGGCGGGCGAGGAACGCGACCCCGAAACGATCGCATTCCTGCGCGAGAAATACAATCTCAACGACCCGGTTCCGATCCAGTATTTCCGCTGGGTGGGGGCGGCCCTGACCGGGGATCTGGGGATCTCGCTCAGAACCAACCAGCCGGTGCTGGAACTGATCGGACAGAAGCTTCCCGTGACCCTGCAACTCGCGTCCATGGCGATGGTCTTTGCACTGTGCATCGGGATTCCCGCCGGGATCCTGTCGGCCGTCCGCAAGGGAACGCTGACCGACTACATCGCCAACGTGGTTGCGCTGTCGGGTCTGTCGATCCCGAACTTCTGGCTGGGGATCATGCTGATCCTGCTGGTGTCGGTGAAATGGCAGCTGCTGCCGGCGTCCGGCTATGTGCCGTTCGACGAGGATCCCGTGCGCTCTCTCCAGGTGATGATCATGCCGGCCTTCGTGCTCGGAACCGCGCTGGCGGCAACGCTGATGCGTCATACCCGGTCGGCCATGCTGTCGGTGCTGACATCGGATTATGTGCGGACCGCCCGCGCCAAGGGGCTGAGCGAAAGCCGGGTGATCCTGCACCACGCCTTCCGCAATGCATTGACGCCCATCGTCACGCTGTCTGCCCTGCTGTTCGGCGAACTGATCGCAGGCGCCGTGCTGACCGAACAGATCTTTACCGTGCCTGGCTTTGGCAAGCTGATCGTCGATGCCGTGTTCAACCGGGACTATGCGGTGGTGCAGGGCGTTGTGCTGGTCACGGCGGTCGGGTTCATCGTGATGAACCTCTTGGCCGATGTCGCCTATGTCCTGCTCAACCCGCGCCTGAGGAACAGGTAATGGCCGATGCTTCCGATCCCATGACCGTCGATGCGCAGCGCGTGCGCGACGCGGTGCTTGACCGCAAACCCCAGAACCGGGTCTGGAAGAAATTCCGCACCCACAACTCCGCGGTCCTCGGCGGAATCCTGGTCGCCTTTTTCGTCGCCATCGCCCTGCTGGCGCCGATCCTGCCGGTGCCCGATCCCACCGCTACCGACTGGGGTGCGGTCCGGCAGGCCCCAACCGCCGCGCATCCCCTCGGCACCGACGAGATCGGGCGTGATGTCCTGTCGCGGATGATCTGGGGCGCGCGCGCCTCCCTGCTGGCGGGTGTGATATCGGTGCTGATCGCCGTCCTGATCGGCGTCCCCTTCGGCATCGTGGCCGGATATTTCGGCGGCTGGACGGATGCCGTCATCTCGCGCTGCACCGAGGCGATGCTGGCCGCGCCCTTCCTGATCCTGGCCATCGCCCTGGCGGCCTTTCTCGGTCCGTCCCTGAGCAACGCGATGATCGCCATCGGCATTTCCGCCACACCGCTTTTCGTGCGGCTGACGCGCGGACAGGTGCTGTCCGTCGCGGCCGAGGATTACGTCGATTCCGCGCGCGCCATCGGATTGCCCACGCGCAAGATCCTGTCGCGCTACATCCTGCCCAATATCCTGCCGCCGGTGCTGGTCCAGGCCACCCTGACCATCGCGACGGCCATCATCGCCGAAGCCTCGCTCAGCTTTCTCGGGCTCGGCCAGCAGCCCCCCGCGCCGTCCTGGGGGTCGATGCTGAACACCGCCAAGAATTTCCTCAATCAGGCGCCGTGGATGGCGCTCTGGCCCGGTGTCGCGATCTTTCTCGTGGTGCTCGGCTTCAACCTGCTGGGCGACGGACTGCGCGACGCGCTCGATCCCCACGAACAATGACCGGAGAGACAATGTCGAACTTCACCACCCGCCCTGTCATCCTCGGCACCTTCGGGGTCGTCACGACGACCCACTGGATCGCGTCGGCGGTGGGCATGTCGATTCTGGAAAAGGGCGGCAATGCCTTCGATGCGGCCGTCGCCGCCGGTCTGACCCTCCAGGTGGTCGAACCCAACCTCAACGGACCCGCCGGCGATCTTCCGGTGATCTTTCACAGCGTGAAGACGGGCAATGGCGTGGTGGCGGCCCAGGGCCCCGCCCCCGCCGCCGCGACCATCGACCATTACCGCGCCAAAGAGATCTGCCTGATCCCCGGCTCGGGCCTTTTGTCCACGGTCGTGCCGGGAGCTTTCGACGGCTGGATGCTTTTGCTGCGCGACCATGGCACCATGGGGCTGCGCGACGTGATGACCCCCGCCATCGACTATGCCCGCGATGGCCACCCGATGCTGCCGCGGGTGGTCGATACCATCGCGGACCTGGCCGATTATTTCGCCAGGGAATGGCCAAGCTCGGCTGCGGTCTGGACACCGGACGGGAAGGTGCCCGTACCCAGCGCCCTGTTCCGCAACCCCGATCTGGCCTCCACCTATGCCCGGCTGGTCGAGGTGGGCGAGGCCGCAGGCGACGAACGCACGGCCCGGATCGACGCCGCCCGCGCCGAATGGGCGACCGGCTTCGTGGCCGACGCGATCTTCGACTATCTCAAGGACGCCGAAGTTCACGACGTGTCCGAACAAAAAAACCGCGCGGTTCTGGCCCGCTCCGACATGGCGGACTGGCGCGCGGAGATCGAGGCGCCATTGTCCCACACATACCACGGCTGGACCGTTTACAAGACCGGTCCATGGGGCCAGGGCCCGGTGCTGCTGCAATCCCTGGCGATCCTGAAGCATTTCGACATCGCCGCCATGGATCCCATGGGGGCCGATTTCGTCCACACCGTGATCGAGGCGATGAAGCTGTCCTATGCGGACCGCGAGGCCTATTACGGCGACCCAAGGCACAGCGATGTGCCGATGGATCACCTTCTTTCGGACGACTACAACGCCGCACGCGCAAGGCTGATCGGAAAGGAGGCGTCTGTCGACCAGCGGCCCGGGCGTGTGCCGGGGTTCGAGCATCTGGCCGATGCCTATATCGAACGGGCCGCGCGCGATTACGGGGTGAGCGGTGTCGGCGCTCAGGAACCGACCATGGCCCATCTCACCGACCGCAAGGGCGACACCGTCCATCTGGATGTGATCGATTGCTGGGGCAACTGCGTGTCGTCCACGCCATCCGGTGGGTGGCTGCAATCAAATCCGGTCATACCCGGTCTGGGGTTTCCGCTGAACAGCCGCGCGCAGATGTTCTGGCTCGAGGACGGCCTTCCCACGTCGCTGGCGCCCGGTCGCCGTCCGCGCACGACCCTCACCCCGACGCTGGCCGAAAAGGACGGCGCACGTCTGGTCTTCGGAACGCCCGGCGGCGATCAGCAGGACCAGTGGCAACTGGTCTGGTTCCTGCATTTCGTCCATCACGGCATGGACATGCAGCAAGCGATCGACGCGCCGCTGTTTCACACGATGCACTTTCAAAGCTCGTTCTTTCCCCGCGCGGTCAGGCCGGGCGAGATGATGATCGAGCCGGGGGTCGGCGAGGGTTGCATTGCCGATCTGCGGGCCCGCGGCCACCTTGTGAGCGTGGCCGATCCATGGACCGTCGGTCGCCTGACCGCGGCGCACAGATCCGCCGACGGCGCACTTTCGGCCGCGGCCACCCCGCGCCTGATGCAGGCCTATGCCGTGGGGCGCTAGAGACCGGCCCGAACCAGCACCCCCCCAAAAGCCGTGGACAAGGCAAATCGTTGCGGTATCTTGACATGCGCATTCGGTGCAACGGCAGGACAGAAATTGATCCTGCTTTTGGGTTCCGAGGTGGCCGGTGCACTTGTCCTGGGGATCGGGCGGGCAGGGATGGCATGGGCCGTGGCCGCTGCACGATCCTGCCGCATCGTTCTGCGCTTACCTCTCCGGTTCGGGGAGCGGCGACGTTGACCTGTCACACCAGCAATGCTTGGGCCCCGGTACGCCCCTTTGCACGGATCAGAGGCAGGCGTCCGGGCTCACTGCTCTGCCGCGCACAGAGCGGGTTTGATAATGTCCACCACAAAGAAAGGACACTAGGGTCATTCGATGGCGCGTCGGACCTAGCGGCTTCGGAAGACTGGGCAGCCCGGCTGATCCGGGGCCTGTCGGGATGATCCCGGTCCCGGTAAACCCGCGGGTCTGGCTGGCGGCGGGCGTGACCGACATGCGCCGGGGGTTCACGACACTGGCGGCCCAAGGCAGAGCAGACGCTGAAGCAGGACCCG
>JBGTLJ010000200.1:0-12276 GCA_041744175.1 Oceaniglobus sp.
CGCTGCAGGATGCGCCCGTCGGCGCGAACGTCCGCGCGCCCCGGTTGCAGGCGCTGCGCGACATCGCCGATCGCCATGGAACAGAGATTCTGCAGGCGACGGTCGGGACCCGGGTTTCCCCCGCGCTTGCGCTTGCCGTGATCTCAGTTGAATCCGGGGGCCGACGGGATGCGGTGTCCGGGGCCGGCGCCCGGGGTCTGATGCAGCTTATGCCGATGACCGCAGAGCGGTTCGGCGTTGTCGACAGCATGGTGGCGGCCGACAACATCAGAGGCGGTGTGACCTATCTGGACTGGCTGATGAAGCGGTTCGCCGACGATGCGGTCCTGGCGCTGGCCGGGTACAATGCCGGGGAAGGTGCTGTCGATGCCCACGGCGGTGTTCCGCCCTTTGGCGAAACCCGCGCCTATGTTCCGAAGGTTCTGGCGGCATGGTCGGTGGCCAAGGGGCTGTGCCTCACCCCGCCCGAACTGATTTCCGACGGCTGTGTCTTTATCGGACAGCGGACGGCGGAGAATGACTGAACCAAAGCCGCTTGTTCTTGATGTCGACGGAACGTTCCTGCGCACCGACATGCTGTTCGAGGCGTTCTGGGCCGGACTTGGGCGTGCACCGCTGCAAACTCTGCGGATCGCATTCGGAAATCTTCGCAATCCGGCGATCCTGAAGGAAAAGCTGGCGCAGACTGTAGAACTGCGCGTCGATCTTCTGCCGGTGAATGCCGAGGTTCAGCAGATCGCCGATGCCGCAAGGGACGAGGGCCGCGAGGTGATCCTTGCGTCCGCGGCGTACGTTTCACAGGTCGAACGGCTGGCGGACCACCACAATCTGTCCTCCAGAGCGTTCGCGACCCAAGGTGGCCGCAACCTGAAGGGGCGCGCGAAGGCTGCGGCGCTTGTCGATGCGTTCGGCGAGCGAGGCTTTCATTATGCCGGGAACGAAACGCTGGACAAGGCAATCTGGCAGGTCGGCGACGCCGCGATCCTGGTCGGGGATCACGGGGCGATCGCGGCCGACCTGGAGCGCGACGGTCACGCCACGCGACTTGTACAGGACGGCTGGCGGTGGCGGGACCTGGGCCGTGCGATCCGGCCCCATCAATGGGTCAAGAACCTGTTGCTGGTCCTGCCGATGATTGCCGCACACGATTTCACGCTGTCCACGCTTGTCCTCGTGATCCTGGCGATCACGTCGTTTTCGGCTGCGGCCTCGGCGATCTATGTGGTCAACGATCTGCTGGACCTGGAGGCGGACAGGCTGCATCCGGTCAAGCGGAACAGACCCTTTGCCGCGGGACGGGTTCCGATCCGGGCCGGAATGGCAGCGAGCGCGGTCTTGTTCGTCGCGGCGCTCGGGCTGGCTGGCGCCCTCGGGGCCGTCTTCGCAAGCGTGGTGCTCGGCTACATGACGCTGTCGCTTGCGTATTCCATGGTACTCAAGCGGTTGCGATGGGTCGATATCTTCACCCTCGCCGCGCTCTATACCGTGCGCATCGTGGCGGGGGCGGTGGCGGGCCAGGTCGAGGTTTCGATCTACATGCTGATCTTCGTTTATCCGGTTTTTCTGACGCTGGGCTGCGTCAAGCGGATGACGGAACTTGCCCTTGCGGACGGCGACGCACGCCTGCCCGGCCGGGGTTACGGGCGAAACGACAGGGGCGATCTGTTGAACATGTCGGGGCTGGGCATCGTCGGCGCGCTGGCGATCTTCGTGCTCTATTCCGTCAGCCCCCAGGGGCTGGTCCTTTATCCAACGACCTGGATCCTCTGGCTTGCCATCGTACCGCTGGCGGTCTGGCTGATCAGGATGGTGGCCCTAGGATATTACGGCGAGCAGGATCACGACCCCATCGTCTTTGCGATGCGCGACAAATACGGCATCGGTCTGCTCTTGATCGTGCTGTCGCTGATGTTCTGGGCTGCGGGGCTCTGGTCGCGTTGGTTCGGCTGATGGGTCGGCTGTCAGGGAGGTGCCGGTCAGTGCGTGGTCCGGCGATGAATCCCTGCAAAATTCCGCAATGACGCGACCGCATGTGATGCCCGTCGCGCTATTTCTTGCGGGATTTCAGGCTGTCCAGCGCCGCCGCGCGACCGAACGAGGTGCGGGTCCGAGCAACAAAAAGTTCGCGCGCCAGGGCAAGTTCAGCCATCTTTAGCTGCATCCGGGCGATGGTGGCGTCGGTCCAGCGGCGCCATGTGATATCGACACCGTTCAGCCTCGCGGTGTCGAGATTGACGGTCTCGTCGCGATCGCGGATCTTTTGGCGCAGGGAGTCGATCTCGCCCTGCAGGGCATTCATCTGCGCCGAGATCCGGCTCAGATCGCGCATGTCCAGATCCCGCTTCATTCCGGCGATTTCTGCCAACCTGGCCAGATCATTTCGCTTCACCTGCCTTTTGCCTTTCTGCGCATGGCTTCGGCAAACCTGATCGCCGCTGCGACGACGGCATAGTGATCCGGTTCGACCTCGTCGCCGATGTTCAGGATCCCGTGCAAAAGCCGGGCGGTCGGCGGGTCGCTGTGCAGGGGCACCCCGCTTTGCTGGGCCCGTTCGCGGATCCTGGCGGCAATCTCATCGACGCCCTTGGCGACACAGATCGGGGCCCGGCCCGAGGCACGATTCCATTTCAGCGCGACGGCGTAGTGGGTCGGATTGACGACCACCACATCCGCGTCGGGCACGTCGTTCAGCATCTGGTTCATGGCGATATCATAGCCCTTTTGCCGGCGCTGCTGCTTGATGTGGGGGTCGCCTTCGGACTCCTTGGATTCGTCGGCCATGTCCTTGTGCGACATCCGGTTCTTGCGGATGTGTTCGGCGTGCTGCCACAGATAGTCGACTGCGCCCAGTACAAAGGCGACAACGAGCACAAGCATGAAGAACGTCAGAGACAGATCCAGCATCAGCGCCGTGACCATCGCCGGGCCCAGCGCGACAGTCCCGAGGATCTGCGGCATCTTCGCCCAGAGAAAGACGCCGAGGATCGCGCAATAGATCAGCAGCTTGCTGAAACTCTTGGCAAATTCGAACAGCCCGTCGCGCCCGAACTTGTTCTTGGCCCCGGACAGCGGCGAGATCCTGTTCAGCTTTGGCTGAAGTTTGCTGCCGGTCACGGTGAAGGCACGCTGCGCCAACACGGCCAGCATCGCGAATAGCAGCGGCAGAAGCGCCCAGGGTGCAAGATCGCGCGCGATGTCGGCGCCGATGGACGCGGTGAGGGATGTGCCGCTGCCGTCGAATGCCAGATCGGACAGGGTATCGGCCCTTGCGACCAGTCCGGCCAGGACCTGACCCAGATCGGCAAGCGACGCCGCGCCCATGGCCATGCCGGCCAGCAGGAAACCGGCATAGCCCGACGCCGAAATCAGATCGGCCGATTTGGGAATCTCACCCTTCTTCCTCGCATCCTCGAGCTTCTTGGCGGAGGGTTCGTATTGCTTTTCGTCGCTGTCGTCGTCCGAACCGCTCATCTGGTCGGCCCGAATGGGGCAAGCAGAAAGGCGTCGAACCGCCCCGACCAGACCGACAGGATCACCGGCAGCGAAAGCGCGAGGATGATCAGCCCGCCGGCGGTGATGGCCGGTGCGCCCACGAAGGCGACCATAAGTTGCGGCATCGCCTTGTTGATGACCCCCAGTGCCAGATTGTAGATCAGCGCTGCAACGATGAACGGCGCAGCAAGGGTGAAGGCAAGCGCAAATGCCGACGCCACCTGATCGAGCCCCCAGGGCAACAGATCGGCCGCCGCGGGAAACTGTCCCGGCGCCAGCACCTCGTAGGAAATGAGAAACAGCATCACGATCTTGACATGCAACCCCAGCATCGCCGCCAGCGCCAGCCCCGACACCACCATGATGTGTCCGATTGCGGGCAGCGGATCGGCGGCGTGACCGCCGAAGATCTGCGCCAGTGACGTCGCCTGCGCCGCCATCGAGCCGCACATCTGCAGGGTCAGGATGAACAGCCTTACCGCCGCCCCGATCGCGAGACCCGCGATCGTTTCCGTAGCCAGGATCAGGCCCCAGTTCGGTTCCTCTGCAAGTTCCGGAAACAGCGCGATCGCACCCGGCGCGACGATCACCGTGAACCCGAGCGCAAGGATCAGCCGCACCCGCGTGGGAACCACGCGTTCGCCGAAGGCCGGGAGTATGGCCGTGGCCGCACCCACCCGCAGGAAGACCACGAACCCTGTCAAGAGCAGGGCCTGCACGTCCGCCAGCAGAGATGCCGCGAGGTCGATCACTGGGTTATCATGCCGACAAGTGCCGGCCGCGCATCGCTTCCTATTTCCTCGAAGGACAGCACCGGGTTAGCGATGCCCTTGGCCGACATGACCATGTGCAGGAACCGTCGGCGGCGGGTCGATGTCACCACGGCCGCAAAGATCCCGGTTTCGCCGACCAGTCCCACCTTTTCGGCGATCGCAGTGGCAAGCCGGTTGAAATCGTCAGGCGGCAGGGCAACGTCGGTCGTGCCGTTCTCACCGTCGATCTGGTGCGCCGCGAATGTCGCTTCCCATTCGGGAGCCAGCTGAAGCAGGGGCAGGGTGCCATCCGGGCGGCGAAGTTCCGCCACGAGCTGGAAGCCGAGGCGCTGGCGCACCTGTTCACAGATCGATTCCGGCGTCGCACGCGCGCTTCTGGCTTCGGCGACCGATTCCAGGATCAGGGGCAGGTTGCGGATCGAAACACGCTCGGCAAGCAAAAGCCGCAGAACCGTGAGCAACAGATCCACCGGGACCTTGTCGGGGACAAGCTCCTCGAGAAGCCTGCGGTTGGCAGCGGCGCGGGATTTGTCGCTGAGCTGGGTGAATTCGTCCAGCAGACGACGCAGTGCCTTCATGGTCATCAGACGGGGAAAGTTCTGCTTCATGACCTCCAGGAGATGGGTCGCGAGCACCTCTGTGGGCGTCACGGTGGTGATGCCGCCGATGGCAGCGCGATCCTGACTGTCGCGCGAAATCCAGCGCGCGGGCGCCCCGTAGACCGGTTCCTTGACGTCCTCGCCGTTCGGCATGTCGGCAGTTCCGTCGGAAACCAGGGCCAGAATACGATCCGGCTGAACCCTGTCGCGCACCTGTTCGACACCCTGGATCCTGACGACATACGTGCCGCCAGGAAGCGACGCGTCGTCGGTCAGCCGGATTTCCGGAAGGATCAGGCCGTAGACGGTGGCGACATGGCGCCGCATGTTGCCGATCCGCGCATCAAGCCCGGATGCCGGATCAAGGACCATCGGCACGAGATCGGGCGCGAATTCCAGATGGATGTCGTCGAGGTCCAGGATGTCGCCCATGACGATCTCGTCGATGTCATGTTCGTTCTTTTCCGTGGCGATCTGCGGCATGCTTTGCCTGCGCGCCTTTCGATACCCGAAATAGGATGCGGTTCCGAGAATGATGCCGCCGAGCATGAACGGGACGAAGGGCAAACCGGGAAACAGGGCGAACAGGACCATCAGAACCGCAACCGTCGCCAATGCCGCAGGATAGCGGCCGAGTTGGGCGAACATCGCCATGTCGGTCGATCCGGTCGCACCGCCCCGCGCCAGAAGAAGCGCCGTTGCAATCGAAATGATCACCGCCGGGATCTGATTGACCAATCCGTCGCCGACGGTCAGGATTGCATAGGTTTCGAACGCGCGCCCCATTGCCATGTCATGCACGACGACACCGATCACCAGGCCCATGACGAGGTTCAGCAGGGTGATCAACAGGCCGGCAATCGCATCGCCCTTGACGAATTTCGATGCCCCGTCCAGAGAACCGAAGAACGTGGTTTCCTGCTGTTCCTGCTCGCGGCGTCTCTTTGCCTCGGTGTGGTCAATCGCGCCGGCCGACATGTCGCTGTCGATGGCCAGCTGCTTGCCCGGCATCCCGTCGAGGGCGAACCGCGCCCCGACCTCGGCCATCCGTGCCGCGCCCTTGGTGATCACGACGAAGTTGACAATGAGCAGGACGCAGAACACGACAAGTCCTAGAAACAGGCTGCCGCCCATCACGAACATCGCGAATCCCTCGATCACCTCGCCGGCCGCCGAGGTGCCGGTGTGTCCCTGCCCGATGATCAGCTTGGTGGACGATACGTTCAACGAAAGGCGCAGCATCAATGACGCCAGCAGGATCGTCGGGAATGCCGAGAAATCGAGCGGCCGTTCGATGAAGAGGGTCAAGGTAAACATCAAGATGGCAAGCGCGAAGGAAATCGTCAGGCCGATATCCAGAACCCAGGCCGGCATCGGAAGAATCATCATCACGATGACGCCCATCAGCGCGAGAGCAAGCATCACCGTGGGCTGGAAGAAGTTGCGCAGGGAAAAGACCGGCATTTTTCGAGCTAACCCTTCGAAACCTGTGGCATCGCTTGAATCGTGGTAGCTGTCAGGGAAAGCACATGGCGGACAGAAAGCGACGGATGCCCGCTGTATGACATATCCGCGATAAGCCGCCGAAAGCCGATTGCCAAAGGTTTCAGGCCCTTACTCTCACCAGATACCGCGAAGGATGCATTCGAGCCGAATTGTCGTGCACTGAAACCGACCATCGAACACTTGTGGCTCCCAGCGGTTTTGAAGTCTGCAATTCCGAGCACGGCCTTGAAAGTGTATGCGGAAACGCCCCCCCACCTGAGGGTTGCGGTATCATTGCTGTCCCTAGACTTCATCTGCGGCCCTGGTTTCATTCGATGTCTCGCGAAGCCTGAGCACATGCAAATCAGGCGATGGATCGGTTTGGACTTGCGTATAGGATCGCATGTTTCGATCAATTGCCCTGCTCACGAAGTAGCGCCTGAAGGGATTCCCGGATGGCTCTGCTGTCCGTCAGAAGTGCTTGGTTGCGTTCCAACACGCCTTGTTCGGGTTCAGGGTATCCATCGGATTGACTGGCAATATCGCCGGTTTCCAACGCGGTCTGCACGGTCCCGTCGGGGGGCGCAGGCTCGCCAATCGCCTCGGCACGCCTGCGCAATTCGTCAGCCTGATCGGTTTCCAGCCCGGTCAGATAGCTCTCGGCAATGCTTCGTTTGGATTCGAGAATTGCTATTTCGGCAAGGACATACCTCTCCTCTTCGAGGGGGATGTCCGAACCGGTGCCAAGCGCCTCGCGGGCTGGACCCGGCATCTGGAACGACGCCAGTCGGGCCGCGAGCGGAATCCGCGATGGATCGGACAGCGGTTCGGCTGCGATTTCGCGCAGCGCGATTGGCAGGAACGTCGGGTCGTCCGCAGTTTCGGCAAGAGCGAAAAGAATCGTCGACCGCATATCCCGGACCTCATCGGCACCGAACGTCTCGCGCCGTTGCAGATCCTTGGCGAGATCCAATGCAAGATCGAATTCCTTTCTGGAGATCCGGGCCTTCAGGATCGCCTGGGACAATCTCCTGGCCGCAGGAGCATTGCCCTGCTCGAACGCCAGTGCCGATCCCTGATCGATCAGATCGGTCTCGACGGTTCTGCCGTCCGAAATCCGGTTCTCGATCAGTTGGGCCAAGGCCTCGGCTGCCCGCCGACCCGTCGAAACAGCGACATCCTTCAGTGCCTGCTCTGCCGAAACGAGATCGCCATTGAGAGTGTCCAATTCCGCCTCAAGCATCGTCACATCCGGGGTACTGGATGTGGCGCCACGCAGAATGGCGTTGCGGATCGAAAGGGCGGCCTCTTGGTTGCCGCGATCGATCATCCTGCTCGCGATTCTCGGTCCCAGATATTGCCTGAGGTGCAACGGCATGGCCGAGAAGCTGCGCACGACATTGGCAACGTCGAGAACGTTTCCGTCCTCGGCCGACCCGGTGGCGAGAACGGCCCAGAGTGCAGCGGGGGTATCGCAATTGATCTGGTTCGCAAGGATCGGGGCAAGATGTTGCGGTTTGTCGAACTCCATCAACTGCGCCAGTTCGATGAGCAACGCCTTGTCTGGTATGCCGTCGGGCCCCTCGTCCAAGAGGGCGACGGCTTCGCGACCGAAAGACAAGAAGATGAGCTTTCGCGCCATTTCCGCGTAGGCCAAGGGATCGGGCCGGTCTCTTGAATCCACGAGATTCATGCGGGCCAGACCCAAACTGTCCCGGACATCGTCGAGGTCGTACCACTCCCCCACGTCGACGAGGCGGGTGTCGAGGCAGGACACCTGACTGGTGCGCGCCATACCGGAGCGACCCGATCGACTGTCGCGGTCGATCTGGGTTTCAACGGTGATGTTTTTTGCCATGTCTATGGGCCTTGGGGCGATCTCCAGTGCATCTGACGATGCGTCCTCTTCGACCGCCGCGGAATCCGGTCCAGGGCCTGCCCGATCGATGCCGGGCGTGTCGAACTTTATCAGACCCTGCGACGCCGCTCTGGAAGACTGGTCAAGCAGGCCTTTGAGAACCTCCTGTACCCGGCCAAGCTCCTCAAGGCTCAGTGCTTGGTCGGTTGCGGTGGCGAGTGGCCCAAGGTTCGGAACGCTCGCGACAGGTGGCAGGACGACCGGCAGGACGGCTTTCGGCACCGAACGGACACGGGTGCGCTCGTTCGCCGTGGTCCTGACAAGGCTCTGTTCCCAGGGATTGTCGGCTGCGGGACTCCCATCGACCACATCGATCACAAGTCCCTGATTGGGCAGCGGCTCGACGGTAAGGTTGCACTCGCAGGCGACCTCTATCCTCAAGCGGCCCGCGCCCAGATCGGTCAGGTTGGATATCCGTCCGTTTCCGATGCGGCGGAATGCATCGCCCAGTCCGAAGCGGATATCGGGGTCATCCACATTCAGTTCATAGGACTGATCCCTGCGTCCGATGGTCCATTCGGGGCGGCGCGGAAAATCGATGACGATCCGGGTGAACGAACCGTGCTCACCCGTGCGCACGTCGATTTCCTGCGCCATTGCGATGGCCGGGACCAGGCCGGCAGCGGCCCAGACGAAGCGGCAAGCGAATCTGGTAAGGCAACTCATGCGGCCTTGGCCCCTTTCAAAGCTTCCTCGAGGTCGCTGAAGCCCGGGCGCATATGGTGGGGTGCATTCTGGCGTCCCACTTCGATGCAGATATTGGCCGCATGGTTGTACATGTTCGCCACCAGCACTTCCCGGATCAGCTGGTAGAAATGTGCGTCCTCCTCCACGACTGTCTTGACCTTTGTGGCGAACGGGCCGACCAGGCCATAGGCGAGGAAGACACCCAGAAACGTGCCGACAAGCGCGCCGCCGATCATCTTGCCCAGCACTTCGGGCGGCTGGTCGATGGAAGCCATGGTCTTGATGACCCCCAGCACGGCCGCGACGATACCAAGTGCCGGCAGGCCGTCCGCCATGGATTGCAGGGCGTGGCTGCCGTGAAGGGCATGGTGCAGGCTGGCCTCCATCCGTTTCTCCAGCACCTCTTCCACCTGGTGGGGATCATCGTAATTCATCGAAGCCGATCTCAGAGTGTCGCAAATCAGGTCCACAGCCTCGTGATCGGCGAGGATCTTTGGATAGCGGCCGAAAATGACGCTGGCTTCAGGTCCCTCGATATGCTCTTCGAGCTGCACCGGGTTTTGTTTCGCCATGCGGATAAGCTCGTACAGAAGACACAGCAGATCGCGGTAATCCTGGGGCTTCCACTTGGCGCCCCGGAAGACAAGTTTGATGTCGCCCAGTGTCCGCTTTACCCCGGCCGAATCATTGGAGAGCAGAAATGCCCCGGTTGCGGCCCCTCCGATCATCGCCAGTTCGAACGGTAACGACTTGAGGATGATTCCCATCTTGCCGCCGGCGGCAAGATATCCGCCGAAGACCATTACGAAAATTATCGCAATACCGATAATGCCGAGCATGGAAGTCCTATCTTTCGAGGTTGAGCACCGCAGGCCACGTGTCGCAGACTTACGTTAACAAAGCTTCACCGGCGGCGGGATTGCCGCCGGTGATTCATGCTATTGCTTGGGGACGTCGGCGTTGCGGCCGGCAAGGACCACGCTGATGGAATAGGCGATGTCGGGCGCCAGACCACCGACGATCTTCGCGGCCGCATCGGGACGCATCCGACCGAGAAAACCGGCCGCAAAGGTCGGCGACATCGTCTCGAAAAGGCGGGCCGCGTCCTTCGGTTTCATGTTCTCGTAGACCGCGACCAGCTTGGACACATCGTCTTCGGCGGCGGTGGCCGCCATGGCGAGCGTTGCCTCAAGCTCCGTTTCGGCCTGCATCAGTTCCGACAGCTTTGCGTCGATTTCCGCCTCGGCCTTGGCCAACGCGACCGAACGCTTCGCAAAGTACTCCTCACGCTCGCCTACGCGGGTTTCGCGGTCGACCAGCGCGTCGAGGACGGCAGCGATATCGGGGGGCGGTTCGCATTGCATGCGGTCACCGAAGTCCGCGTCGACCGAGCGGATTTCGTTCATTTCCTTGGCAATGGCGGCGGCGGGGCCACCGAAAAACCGCAATATGCTCGACACCAGAAGCAGGATGGCCAGCACGGAGAGCGGTCCGAAGCTGACGCCAAGTCTTTGGCGGCGCAGGAATGATAGTTTCGGCATGGTTCAACCCTGACGGTGGCTGGAGAAAAATGACCGGACCGGCGGGCTGCCGTTAAGCTCTGCCGCCACCACGGTTTGCGCAGGCGCTTCGGGTTCCTTGCGGCGAAACGCGACCGGAGCGGGGTTGTCCCCGGCGATCGGGATCTGCGGATCGGCGGCATCCTCGATATCGCGAAGGGCGGCGACGTGAAGCTCAAGCCGTCGGGCCACCTCTTCGGCTCGCGATGTGAGGTCTTCGAGGGTTCGGCCCGAGGCGGTCGCCTGGGCCTGCGCGGAGTGCAGCGTGCGCGTCATGTCGTCGACCTGGGACGACAGGACGGCGATCGCCCCGCCGACGCCTTTTTCGAGATCCGTGAAACGGGTCAGGCGACGTGAAAGCACGACGCAGTAGAAGGCAGCACCAAGGGCGCCGGCAATCAGGAGGATATCGGAAATCAATGTCATCAGGCTTCCTCAGTTGAGTACGAATTCCATGATCAGCAGATCCCGCACACGGCCCTCGCCCGTGACGATCTGGACCCGGCGCAGCATCTGCGAGCGTACCCGGGTAAGGGCGCCGGGTTCTTCCAGCTCGGCCGGTTCGACGGCCCGCAGGTAACCGTTAAGCACGTCGACGACGCGTGGCATCAACTGCTCCACGTCCGGCTGGCTGGCCTTGTCGACTTCAAGCTGTGCCTGGAATCTCAGGTGGCGCGCGTTGGTCCCGGGCCCGAGCGACACGAGGATCGGGGTGACCGGAACGAAAGCGATGTCGGGCATGTCCGGGACCGTCGCCTGCTCGGCCTTCTCTGTGTGGTCACCCGTGCCGAGGACCAGACCGGACCAGACCAGATAGAATCCACCGCCCCCGAGAAGCGCAGCCAGGGCCAGCCCGACGATCAGGCCCCTCCTGCCGGAAGTCTTTGGTATTCCGCCAACTGGCATGTCTGCTTCTGCGTTTGCCATGTCGTTCCCATTTTTCTGTCTCGAATCCTTTCTAACCCCGATCTGACTAACCGAATGTTAAGGCAGACCGGCTCAAGGTGGCCGCAAGACGGGGCAAAAGCCCGATTCATCAGGAGGATGGTCTTGCAACAGGTTCTTTCAGTCTGGTCCGGGTTGTCGGTTCAGCGTCAGGTGGTGGCCGTGCTCGCGGCCGTCGCGATGATCGTCGCCGCGGTCGGCCTGACGCGGATGGCGACCACACCTTCGATGACACTCCTTTATGCGGGGCTTGAGAACGGTGCCGCGGGTGAGGTGGTTCAGGCGCTGGAGGCACAGGGCGCGACATATGAGGTCCGCGGTGCGTCGATCTTCGTGGACAGCACCATTCGCGACCAGTTGCGCCTGACGCTGGCCTCCGAGGGTCTGCCCAGCAACAATTCGCAGGGATACGAGCTCTTGGATTCGCTGACGGGCTTTGGCACGACATCGCAGATGTTCGATGCCGCGTACTGGCGGGCCAAGGAAGGCGAACTGGCGCGCACCATCGTCGCCAGCCCGAACATCCAGAACGCCCGCGTCCATATCGCCAACCAGGGCAGCAAGCCTTTCCAGCGTGACGTGCCGCCCACCGCGTCGGTCACCGTGACGACCACCAGCGGCGGGCTGTCGTCCAGCCACGCCCGCGCCCTGCGGTTCCTCGTCTCTTCGGCAGTGGCCGGGCTTGCCGCCGAGGACGTTTCGGTCATCGACGCGCGGGGCGGCGTCGTTCTGTCAGCCGAGGGCGAATGGCTTTTGGCGGGGCGGACCGATGACAAGGCCGGCGGGATCAAGCGCAACGTCGAACGCCTGCTCGAGGC
>JBGTLJ010000201.1:0-1981 GCA_041744175.1 Oceaniglobus sp.
GCGATCACGGTTGCAGGGCGCGATGTCGGGGTGCTGTTCACCCAGTCGGGCGAACGGGCCATCGCACATCTGCGGTTCGACCGCGCGGGGGCGGACATGCAGGCGGGGGCGGCGCGGGTGTCGTGGCCGCCAACCGCCTGACCGCATCAACCCGGATCACGTCCCGTTGTCGCCAAGGCCGGTCCCGGGGGCTATTCAGGCGCGTTCGGCGTAGTCCATGGTTTCGGTGTTGACGATGATGTCCTCGTCCTGACCGACGAAAGGCGGCACCATGACCTTTACCCCGTTGTCGAGGATCGCGGGCTTGAAGCTGTTGGCTGCCGTCTGTCCCTTTACCACCGGCTCCGTCTCGACCACCTTGCAGGTCACCTTCTGGGGCAGCGTGGCGTTCAGCGCCTCTTCGTCGTAGAATTCCACGAGGATCGTCATGCCGTCCTGAAGGAACGGGCGACGCTCGCCCAGAAGCGCTGCCGGAAGCTCGATCTGCTCATAGGTCTGGGCGTCCATGAACACCAGCATCCCGTCGGATTCATAAAGGAACTGCTGGTCCTTCTGTTCAAGCCGGACCTTTTCGACCTTGTCGGCGGAACGAAAGCGTTCGTTCAGCTTTGAGCCGTTGCGCAGGTTGCGAAGTTCTACCTGCGCGAATGCGCCGCCCTTGCCGGGCTTGACGTGATCGACCTTGACGGCGGCCCAGAGACCGCCGTTGTGGTCGAGGACATTGCCCGGCCGGATTTCGTTACCGTTGATCTTTGGCATGTTACAGGACCATGAATGCATGTTGATCGGTCGTCGGCGCACTCTATATATCGATGGTGAGCGCCTTACAAGACGCCGGATCCGGTATGCAACGCGGCCAGCCATGCGTTCAGCGCATGGGTGGCATTCCAAAAGAGAGACCCAGAATCGGTTTGTTAGCGTCCATAAGGGCCATCACACCGAAAACACAAGAGCAAGAATAGAGGACGAGATGTCAGATTTCGTTGACGGAACCGCTTTCAACCACGAGCAGGGCAACCGGGCGCGCAAACTTTTCGCCGCCGTGGTCCTGGCCGCGCTGGACGATGCGATCGCGGATGACAAGAAATATGGAAACGGCCCCGAGCAGATTGCCCGCTGGGCGCGGTCGCGCGACGGGCGCGAGGTGCTGTCCTGCGCCGGCATCGACCCGAACGAACGGGTCGTGACCGGGCTTATGGATTTCGTCGGCAAGGGTGTGCGCACCTCCGTCGCGCTGTCGCGCGAGGAAAGCGAACGTCGCAACGCCGCCCAGGCCGAAGCGGCCTGACCCACGCGCACTGTGCCAAGCAACGCGCCCTGCGGGGCGCGTTCTTCGTTGCAGGCTGCGCTGTCGCGGCTTCCTCGAGGTCCAACCTTCGTCTTTGCAGAAAATCGGTACCAGCCGGAAAATTCCCATGCGCGTCGCCATCATGCGCAGAGGTATGCCCGCTTCGTAGCTCTCTTATCCTACCTGCCGAGCTGTCCGCAGGTCGGACATGACCCGGGCGATCATGATCCAGGGTGCGGGGTCCAACGTCGGCAAGTCGATGATTGTCGCGGGACTGGCGCGGGCCTGTCTGCGCCGTGGACTGTCGGTCGCCCCTTTCAAGCCGCAGAACATGAGCAACAACGCCGCCGTGACCGTGGATGGCGGCGAGATCGGGCGCGCCCAGGCGCTTCAGGCCCGCGCCGCCGGCCGCGATCCGGTTATCGACATGAACCCGGTGCTGCTCAAGCCGGAAACCGACGCCGGTGCGCAGGTGATCCTGCGGGGCCGACGTTTTGCCACCATGCGCGCGCGCGACTACGGCAAGCGAAAGCATGAACTGCTGCCCGCGGTGCTGGACAGCTTCCACAGCCTTGCCGCCACTGCGGACCTGATCCTGATCGAAGGCGCCGGCAGCCCGGCCGAGATCAACCTGCGGGCGGGCGACATTGCCAACATGGGATTTGCCGAGGCGGCGCAGGTGCCCGTTGTGCT
>JBGTLJ010000202.1:0-1553 GCA_041744175.1 Oceaniglobus sp.
GACAGCGAATGCATCATCCACCTGATGGCGCGCTCCTTGCAGCAGAACATTCCCGAACGGATGGAAGATGCTTTGCGCCGTGTCGAGGGGGCGTTTTCCATCGTTGCGATGACACAATCCAAGCTGATCGGCGTGCGCGACCCGCTGGGCGTGCGCCCGCTGGTGCTGGGCAAGGTGGCCGATGGCTGGGTGCTATCGTCGGAGACCTGCGCGCTCGATATCATCGGGGCCGAGTTCATCCGCGAGGTCGAACCCGGCGAGATGGTGGTGATCGACGAGCAGAACGGGCTGGAAAGCCGCTTTCCGTTCCGCCGCCAGTCGCCGCGCTTCTGTATCTTCGAACATGTCTATTTCTCGCGCCCCGACAGCATCATCGGTGGCCGCTCCGTCTATGAGACGCGCCGCCAGATCGGTGTGGAACTGGCCCGCGAAGCGCCGCAGGACGCTGACCTTGTCTGCCCCGTGCCCGACAGCGGCACCCCTGCAGCCATCGGTTTTGCCCATGAAAGCGGCATCCCCTACGGCATGGGCATCATCCGCAACCAGTATATGGGCCGGACCTTCATCGAGCCGACAGAAAGCATCCGCAACATGGGTGTGCGCCTCAAGCTGAACGTGAACCGCGCCCTGATCCGTGGCAAACGCGTGATTTTGGTGGACGATTCGGTGGTGCGCGGCACGACCAGCCGCAAGATCAAGGAGATGGTGCTGGATGCGGGCGCGGCCGAGGTCCATTTCCGCATCGCGTCGCCCCCCACCGCCTGGCCCTGCTTCTACGGCGTCGACACGCCCCAGCGCGAGAAGCTGCTCGCCGCCACCATGTCCGAGGACGAGATGCGCATCCATCTCGGCGTCGACAGCCTGCGGTTCATCTCGCTGGACGGCCTTTATCGGGCGGTGGGCGAGGCCCGTGGCCGCGACGCGGACCAGCCGCAATACTGCGACGCCTGCTTCTCCGGCGAGTACCCGGTCGAGCCCTCCGACATGCTGGACAAGGGGTTCCAGATGAAGGCGGCGGAGTAGGTTCACGGTAACCCAGCGTGATGTTGAAGAGCGGCTGTGGCATGAAATTCGTCTATGGTAATGTTTAGTCAACTATTTGCATTCATCTTCGCCCGCATGGAATGCAGTTAGAAGAAACTGCTGATGCTGTCTCAGAAGAGGCTTTCGAAGCGAGGTAGTAGATCAAGATTCTTGTCGGTGACCAACCTTCACTCTGTGTGCGCAAGAGCATTGCGGTAGAGCAAAAGTGTCCACGCTGCAAAAATCTGGTGAGGTTTGGATTGTTCTATCGGCGAACTGGTATGGGAATTGTCAACCCTCTTACTGCCACACTGATCTTTTCAACTCACCGAGAGTACTTTATTCGCTGCTCAATCTGCCCACACGAGATCCCCAAAACTGGCGCAGAAGCTAGGCTCCAGACTCATTGATCGTCAAAGCCAGAAGAGCACGGTTGCGGCGAGCGCGATGGCGGAGAGGAAGACCTTTGGGCATCGGTCATAGCGGGTGGCAACACGGCGCCAGTCCTTCAGGCGTCCGAACATGATCTC
>JBGTLJ010000203.1:0-1670 GCA_041744175.1 Oceaniglobus sp.
GAGGAAATGCAGCAAAGCCTGCCGCTGCGCGGAGCGGCCGTCGCGCCGCGCAGCGACCGGGCGTGATCGCAGGACGCGGCGCATGAGCTATCTGGAACACAATCTCAAGACGGTGCCGACCGGCCTGTCAAAGATCCTGCATCTGAACTGGCCGCTGATCATCCTTTTGTCCTGCGTGGCCTGCGCCGGGTTCGTGATGCTGTATTCCGTCGCGGGCGGATCGCTGACCCCCTGGGCGGAGCCGCAGATGAAGCGGTTCGCCCTGGGAATGGGGCTGATGTTCGCCGTCGCCATGGTGCCGATCTGGTTCTGGCGCAACATGGCGGGCGTGGCGTATGGCGCGTCGATCCTTCTGTTGCTCGGAGTCGAATTCTTCGGGGTGACTGGCATGGGCGCACAACGCTGGATCGATCTGGGGTTCATGCGGCTGCAACCCAGCGAACTGGCCAAGATCACGCTGGTGATGATCCTGGCCGCCTATTACGACTGGCTCGACATCCGCAAGTCATCGCATCCCCTCTGGGTGATCGTGCCGCTGCTGCTGATCGCTCTGCCCACCGCGCTGGTGCTGCGGCAGCCCGATCTCGGCACCGCGATCCTGCTGGTGCTGGGGGGCGGCGCGATGATGTTCCTCGCCGGGGTCAGTTGGTGGTATTTTGGCGTGGTGATCGCTGCGGCAACCGGTCTGGTGTCGGCGGTGTTCAGGTCGCGCGGCACCGAGTGGCAGCTATTGAAGGACTACCAGTATCGCCGGATCGATACCTTCCTCGATCCCGCCAACGATCCGCTGGGGGCCGGATACCACATCACACAGTCCAAGATCGCGCTTGGGTCGGGCGGCTGGACAGGGCGCGGTTTCATGCAGGGCACCCAGTCGCGGCTGAATTTCCTGCCCGAAAAGCACACCGATTTCATATTCACCACCCTGGCCGAGGAATTCGGCTTCATCGGTGGGATTTCCCTGCTTGGTCTCTACGCGCTGATCATCCTGTTCTGCTTTTCATCGGCATTCTCGAACCGCGACAGGTTCGGCTCCTTGCTGACCCTTGGCGTCGGGCTGACGTTCTTTCTGTTCTTCGCCGTCAACATGTCCATGGTGATGGGTCTGGCCCCCGTTGTCGGCGTGCCGCTGCCTTTGGTCAGCTACGGAGGATCGGCGATGCTGGTGCTGCTGGTGGCGTTCGGTCTGACCCAGTCGGCCCATGTCCACAGGCCGCGCGGGCGATGATCAACGTCCTGTTCGCCTCTCTCGCGCAGCGCTGGCCCGCGTACCGCGAACCGCTTGCCGCGGCCTTCGCCGAACGCGGTCTTGCGGTCGATCTGTCGCGCGACCATGCGCCCGAGACAGTGGACTACATCGTCTTTTCACCCAGCGGTCCGGTGTCCGATTTCACCCCCTACACCCGCTGCAAGGCGGTCCTGGGGCTTTGGGCCGGGGTCGAAACGGTGGTCGGCAACACGACCCTGACCCAGCCGCTGACCCGGATGACAGACGCGGGCCTGCGCGAAGGCATGGTGGAATGGGTCATGGGCCACGTGTTGCGACATCACCTTGGGATCGATGCCCAGATCGCCGGGCAGGACGGCACATGGGACCCCGTGACACCCCCGGTGGCGCGCGACCGCCGGGTCGGCATCCTCGGGCTCGGGGCGCTCGGGTCCGCCTGCGC
>JBGTLJ010000204.1:0-5676 GCA_041744175.1 Oceaniglobus sp.
GCGGCAGCCCGCGCCACGATTTCCTCGTTGAAGCCCCAGAGATCCTCGATGCTGCCGCCGCCCCGCGCCACGATGATCAGATCCGGACGCGGGATCGCCCCCCCGATGCTCAGGGCGTTGAAGCCGCGGATCGCACGGGCAACCTCTGGGGCGCAATCCTTGCCCTGTACCGCCACGGGCCAGACCAGCACTTGGCGCGCGAACCGTTCGCGCAGCCGGTGCAGGATGTCGCGGATCACCGCCCCCGAGGGCGAGGTGACGACGCCGATCACATCCGGCAGATAGGGCAGCGGCCGCTTGCGCGCCTCGTCGAACAGCCCTTCGGCGGCCAGAGCCGCCTTGCGCTTTTCCAGCATCGCCATCAATGCGCCGACGCCGGCGGGGCGCAGATCGTCCACCGTAAGCTGGTATTTTGACTGCGACCCGAAGGTGGTCAGCTGGCCGGTGGCGACAACCTCCATCCCCTCTTCGGGCAAGGTGGCCAGGCCAGCGACCTGCCCCTTCCAGGTGACGGACGCAAGCACGCTTCGGTCGTCCTTGATGTCGAAGTAGAGATGCCCGGATCGCGCCCTGAAACAGCGCCCCACCTCGCCGCGCACCTTGACCCGGCCGAATTCGCCCTCGATCACCCGCTTCACCGCGCCCGAAATCTCGGACACCGTGTATTCATGAGCGTTGCCCCCGGAGGGGTCTGCGCCCGGCCCATCGCCTTGGGTTGGATCGTCGATCAGATCGGACATGGGTCGGCGGCCTTGTGAACGGGATTGCCCGACCCTAGAACGCCCGGCAGGCAAAGCAAAGCGGGGGACCCGATGAACATTCTGATCCTGGGCGGAGGCGGGCGAGAACACAGCCTTGCCTGGGCCGTGCTGCAAAACCCCAAATGCGACCGGTTGATCGTCGCTCCGGGAAATGCCGGCATCGCAATGATAGCGGATTGCGCGACGCTGGACATTCTCGACGGCGGCGCGGTGGTGCAGTTCGCCGAGGACAATGCCGTCGATTTCGTGATCGTCGGGCCCGAAGCGCCGCTTGCTGCCGGTGTGGCCGACGATCTGCGTGCCGCCGGAATTCTGACATTCGGTCCGTCCCGCGCCGCCGCACAGCTCGAGTCGTCCAAGGCCTTCACGAAAGAGCTCTGCGATGCCGCAGGGGTACCGACCGCGGCATGGGCCCGGTTCACCGACCCCGCCCCCGCGCGCGCCTATATCCGCGACCGGGGCGCCCCCATCGTCGTCAAGGCCGACGGACTTGCCGCGGGCAAGGGCGTGATCGTCGCCATGGACGAAGAGGCCGCTCTGGCGGCGGTGGACGACATGTTTTCGGGCGAATTCGGCGCGGCAGGCGCCGAGGTCGTGATCGAGGCGTTCCTGACGGGCGAAGAGGCGTCGTTCTTCGTGCTCTGCGACGGGGAAACCATCCTGCCCATGGGCACGGCGCAGGATCACAAGCGGGTCGGGATCGGCGACACCGGCGCCAATACCGGCGGCATGGGCGCCTATTCCCCGGCACCCGTGATGAGCAATGAGGTGACAGAGGCGGCGCTGGCGCGGATCGTGCGCCCCACCATGGCGGAAATGACGCGTCGGGGCACCCCGTTTCAGGGGGTGCTGTTCGTCGGGCTGATGATCGACGACGCCATGCCCCGGCTTGTGGAATTCAACGTCCGGTTCGGCGATCCGGAATGCCAGTGCCTGATGCTGCGGCTGGGCGCGCAGGCGCTGGACCTGATGCTGGCCTGCGCAGAGGGGCGGCTGGCCTCATCGCAGATCAACTGGGCGGACGATCACGCCATCTGCGTGGTGATGGCGGCGCAGGGCTATCCCGGCAAGTACGAAAGAGGCGACCGCATCGGCGGGCTGGATCGGTTGCGTGAGGACAGCTTTGCCATGACGTTCCATGCCGGCACCGTCGAACAGGGCGGTCAGATCGTCGCCGACGGCGGCCGGGTTCTTGGGGTCACCGCACGCGGCGACACGTTGCGCTCGGCGCGGGACTGCGCATACGATCAGATCGATGCGCTGGATTGGCCCGGCGGGTTCTGTCGGCGCGATATCGGCTGGCGCGCGCTGGGCTGAATGTCAGGCGCATGGCGTATCCTGTTTGGCCTTGAACCTGCGCATACCCGGATGCGTCAGGTCCGTTCCGTCGCATCAGCGCCCAAACCGGACGGTCCACGATACCGGAGGTCGTTCAAGACAGGAAATCGTGCCGCCACCGGATGGTTCAGATCTGCTTTTCCGGCATCTGCACCACCAGACCTTCAAGGGCGTCGGTGACCTTCAACTGACAGGTCAGCCGCGATCTCCTGGGATCGGGCTCATATGCGAAATCAAGCATGTCCTCTTCCATGCTGTCCTTGGTCGGCAGCTTTTCCACCCAATCGGGATGCACGTAGACATGGCAGGTGGAACAGGCGCAAGCGCCGCCGCAATCGGCCTCGATGCCCGGAATGCCGTTGTCGCGCGCGCCCTCCATCACTGTCAGCCCATTGGCGACGTCCACAATATGTTCCGTACCGCCATGTTCGATATAGGTGATCTTTGCCATCTGCATTCCAAGTCCGTTGATCCGAGGTTTCCGCGTACCTAGTGCAAGTCGTCGGCAAACGGAATCGAAATTCGCGAAGATATTCCGCTTCGAATTCTACGCCGAGGACGCACCTTGCCCTTTGCCCGGATGTTGCCGCGCTGCGGATTTCAAGCGATCCCGATCTCCGGACAAAACCCCGGCTTTCGGGCTGGGGGTCGTCTGGCCCGAACCGCCGCCACGCGGATCTGGTCGATGGTGTTCGCATTCCTACTGCCCGCACACCTGGACAGAACGCGATGACACCTGTCCGATTCGTTGGTCTGATGATCAATGAAGCACGGTCGCCCGCGCCATCGGATTTCACGGGTCCGCCGCCGGACAACCTCTCAAGGCCCTCGAAAGACCAGCACTCAGGAGCCGATACAGCGCAATGAAAGGGCCAGCCACATATGCGGCTGGCCCGATTCGACGTGCGTATTAGTCTCTCATTCCAATGGCAAAGCCACAAATTTAGGCTCGCCCGCGCGGCGCACCAGCAGCAGGATCGACTTGCGCCCGGCGTCTTTTGCCTCGGCGATTCGATCGTCCAGTTCTGCCGCAACCGTGATCTTCTGCTGACCCGCTTCGGTGATGATGTCCCCGGCCCGGACGTTCTTTTCATAGGCAGCCGACTCCTCGTCGACGTTGGTCACCACCAATCCCTCGCTGTCGTCCGAAAGACTGAGCTCCTCACGCAGCTCATCGGTGATCGGCGATACGGTCATCCCAAGAACATCCGACGTTTCCGGCGCGTCCGGGCCTGTCGCCACGGCCGGCACGGCACCTTCCGCGTCTTCCCGGCGCCCCAGTGTGATCAACAGCGTTTCGGTCTTTCCTCCACGATGCACGATCACGCGGACCGCCTTGCCCACCTGCGTGTTGCCGACGGTACGAACCAGTTCGCGCGTGTCGGCAACATCCTTGCCGTCGAACGATGTGATCACGTCACCCGATTCCATTCCGGCCTCTTTCGCCGGTCCCTCCGGCACGTCGGTGACCAGGGCACCGGATGCATTCTCCAGCCCGATGGATTCCGCAATGTCCTCGGTCACGTCCTGGATCCGGACACCCAGCCAGCCGCGCCGGGTTTCGCCGAACTCCTTGAGCTGGCTTATCACCTTGCTCACGACGTTGGACGACATGGCAAAACCGATCCCGATGGATCCGCCGTTGGGGGAAAGGATTGCCGTGTTCACACCGATGACGTCGCCGTCGAGGTTGAACAGCGGCCCGCCCGAATTGCCCCGGTTGATGGCGGCGTCGGTCTGGATGTAGTCGTCATACGTTCCCGAAAGTGCACGGTTGCGCGCCGATACGATGCCTGCGGAAACCGAGAACCCCTGCCCAAGGGGGTTGCCCATGGCCATGACCCAGTCACCGGTGCGCATCACGTCGCTGTCCCCGAACGGAACGAAGGGAAGCGATGCGTCGGCTTCGACCTTGAGGAGGGCGATGTCGGTGTTGGGGTCCGTGCCGATCAGCGTCGCGGGAAGCTCGCGACCCGAATAGAACTCGATCATGATCTCGTCGGCCCCGTCGATCACGTGGTTGTTCGTGACGATAAAACCATCCTCTGAGATCACGAACCCGGACCCGAGAGCCTGATTGCGCCTCGGCCGTGGCCCCTCATCGCCGGGATTGGTGCGTTCGTTGAAATCCCTGAAGAAATCCTCGAACGGCGATCCTTCCGGAACGATGGGCGCCTGCCCCGAACGGGCTGCGACAGAGGTCGATGTTGTTATGTTCACCACGGATGGGCTGATCTGCTCGGCAAGATCGGCAAAGCTTTCCGGCGCACCGCGGGCGTGACCGGCGATGGTCTGCGCCAGCATGATCGCGATCCCGACGATCAATACCCAGAGGGTACGCATTGGCGTCGGCATGGTGGGTTGCAGTGTCTGTGCGTGTGATTTCACGTTCTACTCCTCGAAAAAATCTGGGGGCGAGCACCGCCATGAGCACATAAAGGGCAATGACGTCACTTTTGCTTCTAGTTGCCATAACTAGTGTGGGATTGTCGCCACGCAAACAGGAAACCTTTTTCGTCACCCGCTTGTGATGGTGGCACGAAGACCGACCTTGGCCTGAGACAATCTAGGGCCATCATAGACGCGGCTCTACGAAGACCGGGGCACCGGGCCCAGCACCGCTGATCCGATCAGCCGGCAGCGTCCGTCAAGCCGGTGCGCATCCGGGGATCGCCGTTTGAGGACATCGGTCAGGCGGCCTGTTTCGGGATGCCGGGGAGCGGGTCGATCCTTGCGGTGTCGGTCGGGCTGAACGCCCCGACCTGCATCTGGCGATGTCGGCTCTGCCGGTCGTCGTTCTGCCCCACCGATTCGAGGTCCAAGGCGCGATGTCACGCTCCATAAGCGTCCGGAGCACCGCCTAGGTCACGGCGCGCAGGAAATCCCCCTCACCGTGCCTATGCAACGGCGCGGTGGCGGTTGTGCATCACGATGTTGGGCAGCGCATCCGATGCAGGTTCAACAAAGCAGCCGGGGCGGCGGGCCAGATCCCTGCGCCGAACACGCCGGTCGAATGCTCGCCGCCGACGTTCGCGGCGGTCGATCCGCGGAAGGATGCGATGGCCAGACTGCTGCCGATCCGCTTGCGCAGCACTTGGCAGGTGAGCGAATGCACGATATCTGCGTTCCGGCCGGGCCGTTCTATGGTGCCAGGTGCCATTCCGCCATCACGTCGCCTCCGATATCGCGAACCTGATCCAGAACATAGCGCGGCGCACCCGCGAGCTGTGCGAGGTTCAGGGGCCCGACGGACGGTCGGCCCTCAGACCCCATTGCAAGGCCCCCGGTGAATCCGATCAGCCGGTCCGCCACGCCTTCGCGCATGAGCGATGCAGCAAGGGAGCCGCCGCCTTCGCACAGCACCCGGGTCAATCCCGCCGCGCCAAGACAGGTCAGGACGCGGACGGGCGACAGGTCTGCGATCCGGAACGTCCGCGCACAAAGAGACCGCCATGGTTCGGGATCTGCCGACGGACCGTGGATCAGCCACAGCGGCACCACGCGCGCCGAGCGTGCCAGCCTGCCGTCGAGCGGCAGATCCAAGCCATGGGACAGCACAACGCGCACCGGCTGGGTC
>JBGTLJ010000205.1:0-9933 GCA_041744175.1 Oceaniglobus sp.
CCGCGTCCTGCGCCAGCAGTGCCGCACGCAGCGGATCGGGCACGGCGCCGCCGCGGGCGTTGCGCAAGGTGGCGACATGGTCGATGTTGACGCCAAGGCGCTGGCGGGTCTGGGGCATGGGTACAACTCCTGTTCAGCCGGTGCCGGAAGTCTGGGTCTTGATCCTGGCCGCCTCAAGGGCCGCGCGTCGCCTAGCGAAGTTCTTTTTCAGCCGCCTGATGCGGGATTTCTGATAGGCGGCGATCAGGGGGCGTGACGCGAAATAGGCGATCACCCCCGCACAGATCCCCGGCACGATGCCGCCCACGAGGTAGGGCAGAAACACGTGATCGAAAAATTCCGTGAGCCGGTACCAGTGCACCGGTTCGGGGGTGAACACCGCTTTCAAATTGCTCCAGATTTCCAGCGAGGCGTAGGAAAACGCCGACACGACCGACGGATGGGAGATGTTGCCGCCGACCTCGCCCAGAATCCAGCTGCCGAATTCGACCGACCCGGTGGCGATGATCGGAAAGGTGATAGGGTTGCCCGCAAAGGTCCCGAGGATCGCCGCGAGGATGTTGCCGCGCAGCGCCCAGGCGATCAGCGCGGCGCTGGCGAAGTGGAAGCCGAACAGTGGCGTGAAGCTGACGAAGACGCCGGCGGCGATACCGCGGCTGATCTTGTGGGCCGGATCGGGCAGACGCTGCAACCTGTGCCCCACATACTGGCCCGCGCGCAGCCAGCCGCCACGGGGATAGAAGAATTCTCCCGTCGCCTGCAGATAGGATCGTGGCGTGCGCCGCTTGAAGACCACCTGTCGTTCCGTCCTTCCTTTTTTCGTCGCCCGTTCAGGGCTTGCGCGTCAGATCGCGGTGCCGCCGGATCGTCGCGACATCGCTGTCGGCCTCCAGCGCCAGGCGCACCGCATGCATATGATCGGCATCCCGCAAATCGACGTCTACGACAAGGCGATAAAAATCCTGTTTCCTGTCGCTGAAGTGAAGATCCGAGATATTCGCCTTCTGTTCGCCGATCAGAGTGCAGATCCGGCCCAGCACACCCGCATCGTTGCTGATGGTCAGGTCGAGTGAGACCGTATGCACCGCCGCGTGCGGGCCGGCGTGCCAGGTCAGATCGACCCAGCGGTCGGTCTCGTCCTCGAGTCCGCCCAGCACCGCGCAGTCGATCGCGTGGATCATCACGCCCCTGCCGCGATAGGTGATGCCGACGATGCGTTCGCCCGGCACCGGCTGACAGCAGCGTGCCGTCTGGAACGTCTGGTCGGCGGACAGCCCGACGATGGCGCGCCCCGCCTCGATCTCGTCGCCCGGCCGGGCGACGCTTTCGGGATAGAGGATCTGTACCACCCGGCGCGCGTTCAGTTCAGCGGACCCGAGCCGGGCAAGCAGTTCGTCGCTGGTGTTCAGGTTCATCCGCCGGGCGGCGGTGGTCAGGGCCCGGTCGCTCATCCGCTTGCCGACCTGATCGAAGGCGACGCGGGCCAGCTCCAGCCCCAGCTTGATGAAGCGGTCGCGATCCTCTTCGCGCAAGCTGCGGCGAATCGCCGATTTGGCGCGCCCTGTGGTGACGATATCGATCCAAGTCACCTGCGGACGCTGGCCCTCTGCGGTCATGATCTCGACCGACTGGCCGTTCTTCAGCCGGGTCCAGAGCGGCACGCGGATCGCATCAACCTTGGCGCCGACGCAGCTGTCGCCGATACGGGTGTGGATCGCATAGGCGAAGTCCAGCGGCGTGGCACCGCGCGGCAGTTTGACAACATCGCCCTTGGGGGTAAAGCAGAACACCTGGTCGGCGTACATTTCCAGCTTTACGGCTTCGAGGAAATCCTCGTGATCCTCGGCACTGTCCAGCCGTTCGGTGAGCGAGGCGATCCATTTCACCGGATCCACGGCAAACGGGTTTTCGACCCGTACCCCGTCACGGTAGGACCAGTGGGCGGCGACGCCCGCCTCTGCCACCTCGTGCATCTGGCGGGTGCGGATCTGCACCTCGACCCGCTTGCCGTCGCGCCCCGACACGGTGGTATGGATCGAGCGGTAGCCGTTGGATTTCGGCTGGCTGATGTAGTCCTTGAAACGCCCCGGCACCGCACGCCAGCGCTGGTGGATCGCTCCCAGCACGCCGTAACATTCCGCCTCGGTGCCGCAGATCACGCGAAACCCGTAGATGTCGGACAGGCGCGAGAACGACAGTTCCTTTTCCTCCATCTTGCGCCAGATCGAATAGGGTTTTTTGGCGCGACCATAGACCTGCGCCTCGATCCGGGCCTTGCCGAGTTCGTGCTGGATGTCGCCGGTGATCTTCTGGATCACGTCGCCGGTTTCGCGTTGCAGCTTGATGAACCGGCGGATGATGCTGGTGCGCCCCTCGGGATTCAGCACCTCGAACGCCAGATCCTCAAGCTCGTCGCGCATCCACTGCATGCCCATGCGACCGGCCAGGGCGGCGAAGATGTCCATCGTCTCTCGCGCCTTCTGGGCCTGCTTGTCGGGGCGCATTGACTTGATGGTGCGCATGTTGTGCAGGCGGTCGGCGAGTTTCACCAGGATCACCCGCAGATCCTTGGACATGGCCATGAACAGCTTGCGGAAATTTTCCGCCTGCTTGGTTTCGGTGCTGTTCAGCTGGAGATTGGTGAGCTTGGTGACGCCGTCCACCAGTTCGGCGATCTCGGTTCCGAACCTGACCGCAACTTCGCCGTAAGTGGATTTGGTGTCCTCTACGGTGTCATGCAGCAGGGCGGTGACGAGTGTGGCATCGTCGAGCCGCATCTGCGCAAGAATGCAGGCGACCGCGACGGGGTGGGTGAAATAGGGTTCACCCGAATGGCGGGACTGGCCGCAATGCATCTTTTCGCCGTAGGCGAAAGCGTCGGCCAGCATCCCCGCATTGGATCTGGGGTTGTATGCGCGAACCAGACCGATCAGGTCGTTTGCTGTGATCATCCTGTCCGCCGCGCCGCGCAGTCCGCGCAGATCATCGCCGCGCGTGGAGTGCGCGCCCTATTGCTGCCCCTGCGCTTCCATCAGTGCGCGCAGCAGCTTTTCTTCGCTCATGTCATCGTCGATGGGCCGGTCGGGGGCGCCGCCGCCCATCAGCAGGGCCATCGAATCCTCTTCCGGCTCGTCCACCTCGATCTGGGTCTGATGCGATTCGATCATCCGTTCCCGAAGATCGTCGGCCTGCTGGGTTTCATCGGCAATCTCGCGCAGCGACACGACCGGGTTCTTGTCGTTGTCGCGGTCCACCGTAAGTGCGGCGCCGGCGGTGATCTCGCGGGCACGATGTGCCGCCAGCATCACCAGTTCGAACCGGTTGGGGACCTTGTCGACGCAATCTTCCACCGTTACGCGAGCCATGGCACTCTCCTGTCTGGTCGGACGTCTGAAAGGTCCGGTCTATGCGTTATGAAAATCCTTGACAACCGCAAAAATCCCGCAATGTCAGGCGCCGACGGGCACCACCGACAACTTTTCGTGTGACGGCAACGCTGCCGCCATCTGCGCCACGCTGAGGCCGTCCACCGGGTGGCGCCAGTCGGCCGCAACGTCGAGCATCGGGATCAGCACGAAGGCGCGTTCGGCCATTCGGGGATGCGGCACAACCAGAGTCTCGGGGGCGCGAAGTGACCTTAGGTCATCGGCAAGATTACGCCACCGGCTGTAACCTTCGAGATCGGGTAGAACCGCCTGACCAAAGGCCAGCAAATCAAGGTCCATCGTCCGGCTGCCCCAGCGTTGCATACGCTTGCGGCCGAATGCGTTTTCAATGTCGTGCAGCCGGGCCAGCAAATCGGTGGCAGAGAGGCTTGTGTCGCAGCGGATGACCGCATTAACATAGGCTGGTCCAGCATTTAGCGGAAAGCAGGGCGTATTGAACAAGCGGCTTTTGCGGCGCACCCGGCAAGTGGAACTGTCAAGCGCATCAATAGCAGCACCTATGGCCGCTCGCGGTGAGCGTTCGCCCGTCGGCAGGTTTGCACCCAATGCGACCAATACATCCGTATCGAGCTTAGGCTGAATGGACCGTTGCGTCACGGCAATAAAACCCTACTTAGTTAACATCCCTCGGTTGCACAATTATCAATCATCGCTCACGAGATTCAGCAACCCGGACCATTGAGAGGACAATATTTCATGTTCTACAGAGACGAACGGCTTGCGCTGTTCATCGACGGATCAAACCTGTACGCGGCCGCCAAGGCGCTGGGGTTCGACATCGACTACAAACTGCTGCGACAGGAGTTCATGCGGCGCGGAAAGCTGCTGCGTGCATTCTACTACACCGCGCTGCTGGAAAACGACGATTATTCCCCCATTCGCCCTCTGGTGGATTGGCTGCACTACAACGGGTTCACCATGGTGACCAAGGCGGCCAAGGAATACACCGACAGTCAGGGCCGCCGCAAGGTGAAGGGCAACATGGACATCGAACTGTGCGTCGACGCCATGGAGCTTGCGCCCAGGGTCGATCACATCGTGCTGTTTTCGGGCGATGGAGATTTCCGGCCGCTGGTGGAAAGCCTGCAACGCTCGGGCGTGCGGGTTTCGGTGGTGTCGACCATCCGCAGCCAGCCGCCGATGATATCGGACGAACTGCGTCGGCAGGCGGACAATTTCATTGAACTGGACGAGCTGAAAGAGGTGATCGGACGACCTCCGCGCGAACCGCGCGAGGATGATCGTGCCCTGCGCGAGGTTGCGGGCGAATAAACCCGCGTCTGCCCCGCCCGCTGTCGTCCCTCGAGCTGCCGACCCATCCGGTTTTGGCCCGCAGGGTGTCGATTGGGCCATATCCGACCCATCCGGAGGTTTTTCTTGCGATTGGGTTCGGCGCGCGGTCTTGTCCCACTGTGGTCCGCGTGCGGTGAGTGCGCTATTGTCAATGTTTGCTGTGGCCTTTGCAGCGGCGACGTTCTTGCCCGTGCCGTCCGAGATTCCGTTTGCCGCGCTTCAGGTCGCCGCCGAGGTGCCGCTCTGGACGCTGATCCTGTTCGCCAGCGTCGGCAACACGCTGGGATCGGTGGTGAACTTGGTTTTGGGCTGGCAGGTTGACCGGTTTTCCGACCGCCGCTGGTTTCCCGCGACACCCGACCAGATGGCGCGCGCAAAGGTCTGGTACGCCCGGTGGGGGGTCTGGACGCTGTTGTTGTCATGGGCACCTTTGGGGGATGCGATCACGCTGGTGGCCGGAGTGATGCGCACGCCGCTGTGGCTGTTCATGGTGCTGGTGGGGTTCGCCAAGACCGCGCGGTATGTCGTGCTGGCGCTGCTGACGGCGGGGGTTCTGTCGCTTTGAACCCTGGGCCCGCCAGGGGTTCGGTGCGATTGCACGGATCGCGCGTTGTCGGCGCATCGGGGTGGACGCGGGGCGCGTCGCTGATTACCTCTTGGATGATCTCGAAAGGACCGCGCCCATGGCCAAGCCGCCCCTCACGCTTTATCTTGCCGCTCCGCGCGGATTCTGCGCCGGGGTGGACCGCGCCATCAAGATCGTCGAGATGGCGATCGAAAAATGGGGTGCGCCGGTCTTCGTGCGCCATGAGATCGTCCACAACAGGTTCGTCGTCGACGGGCTGCGCGACAAGGGCGCGGTGTTCGTTGAGGATCTGGACGACTGCCCGCCGGACCGGCCGGTGATCTTTTCCGCCCATGGGGTGCCCAAGGCCGTGCCGGCAGAGGCGCGGGCGCGCGACATGGTCTATGTTGATGCCACCTGTCCGCTTGTGACTAAGGTGCATATCGAAGCGGCGCGCCATTCGGAAAACGGGTTGCAGATGGTGATGATCGGCCATGCCGGCCACCCCGAAACGCTGGGCACCATGGGTCAGTTGCCCGCGGGCGAGGTGTTGCTGGTCGAAACCACCCGGGATGTCGCGACACTGGCGGTGCGCGATCCTGCGCGTCTGGCCTATATCACACAGACGACTCTGTCGGTGGACGACACCGCCCACATCGTCGCGGCATTGCAAGCGCGGTTTCCGGCAATTGTCGGGCCGCACCGCGAAGACATCTGCTATGCCACCACCAACCGTCAGGAGGCGGTCAAGGCGATGGCGCCGAAATGCGACGCGATGCTGGTGATCGGCGCGCCCAATTCCAGCAATTCCATGCGGTTGGTCGAGGTGGGGCGCAAGGCAGGCTGCGGCTATTCGCAACTGGTGCAGCGGGCGGGCGACATCGACTGGCGGGCGCTGGACGGCATTGCCAGCGTCGGCATCACCGCTGGGGCGAGCGCGCCCGAGGTTCTGGTGAACGAGGTGATCGACTCATTTCGCGCCCGGTTCGACGTGACGGTCGAGATGGTGGAGACCGCCGTCGAGAACGTCGAATTCAAGGTGCCCCGGGTGCTGCGCGAACCGGCCTGAGATGGCGCATCCGTTCGACCCCGAGATCCTGCTGTCGCGACCGCTGATGGCGATCCTGTCCAGCGTCGACCACACCGGCGCTCCGCGCACCGCGCCGGTGTGGTTTCTGTGGGAAGACCGCGTATTATGGATGCTCGGCAGTCGGTCCGCCAGCACCACTCGCCGTCTGTCCGCCGATCCGCGGTGCAGCGTCGAGATCACGCAATTTGACGTCCGCGCGGGCGTGCTGCTGCACCTTGGGCTGCGCGGGCGGGCCGATGTCCGCCCCAACGAGCCGGCCCTGTTCCGCCGGTTGCTGGCACGGTATCTGGGCGCCGAGGATGGCTGGAATCCGTGGTTCATCGAGACGGTTGCGCGGATCGACGATCCTGCCGGGCGGCTGATCCGGCTTGCCCCGGACAGCGTCTTTACCAATGACGTATCGTATTTCCGCACCGGGCCTGAGCGGGCCGTTTCAGTCTGAAGCGCCGTGATCGAAGCTGCGGATGCGGATCCGTGGCGGCGCGGCGGGCAACAGCCTGAATGCCACGGGAGGTTGCATCTCTGATGCCACCGCCGCCTTTCCTGCGGGGTGCAGAGGTGTTTTCCTGTGTGGCGCTGACCGATCCCAGGAAGTGATCGCGGTGCCGAGGCGTGACCTGATGCCGGACGACCCGCGACGCAAGGCCCGTCGGAAACGGGGTTGCGGTAAGGCGTTCGCGGCGACGGCGCCGGGATCGGCTGCCAAACCTCATTGTACAGCCACTGGCCCGGACGGGCGCGGCGCGCTATGTCGGCGAGCATTCTTGAAAAGCCGCGAGTCGTCATGCCAACCTCCGCCATCCCGCGCGCGCCCCTGATCCTTGGACTGGCGGGGCTTTTGCCGTTCGTCTGGGGGGCGGCCACCGTCGTTCTGCCAGATCTGGCGATGTGGACGGCGCAGACTGTGGGGCCGCGGTTCGCGGGCCCCTATGTGCAGATCGCTTATGGCAGCGTGATCCTCGCGTTCATGTCCGGCGTGCTTTGGGGGTTTGCCACCCGGGCCGACGGCCCCAAGGCTGCCGTCGGCTATGCGCTTTCGGTTCTGCCGGCGCTCTGGGCGTTCTTTTTCGTCGGCGGCGGGCCGGTTTCGGCGACACTCTATCAGATGTTCGGTTTCGTCGGCCTTTTGGCACTGGACCATACGTTCTGGCGTCAGGGTCTGGCGCCGGCGTGGTGGATGCAGCTGCGGGTGATGCTGAGCGTCGTCGTCATCGGCTGTCTTTCCGTATCGGTACTTTAACACGCGCGGAACCATTTCTGATATATGCTGGTTGGACGACATTAAACACACGTTCATTTGACACCGCGAGGAGCGCGCATGGCCGACCGGGATGAGTTCGGGTCAACGGATACCGCCGACTTGCGAAATTACCAGATCGCCTCGATCCGACGCAGCGCCTCTATTCTTGTGGTGCTGGCGATTTTTGCCTGTGCCTTTGTGGCGCGCGATCTGCTGTTGCCTGTGATCGGCGGTATTCTGATATGTCTGACGCTGCGGCCGCTGTTGCGGGGGATGCAGCGCATCGGGTTGTCGCCCGCGCTTTCGGCCATAACAGTGATGTTCGGCATCGCCGCGATCATTGCAGGTGCGATCGTAGTTTCGGCGGGGGCCGTGAACACGTTGGTCGCGGAGAGCGGCGATCTTCGCAACGATCTGCGGCTGCGGCTGAGCGATCTGCTGACCACCGTGGAAAACGTGAAGGATGCCACCAAAGAGGTGGAATCGATGGCGGGTCTTGGCGACGAGGAGAAGCAGGAAGTTGTGGTGGAGACACCATCCCTTCTGAACAACGCGATGAGCACGCTCAGCCGGATGGGCTCGATCATCGCCGTGGCGCTGGTGCTCGCCACGTTCCTGCTGGCCTCCGGCGACATGTTCCTGCGCAAGCTGGTGCAGGGCATTCCGCTGATGAAGGACAAGAAGCGGGCGCTGACCACGGTGCTGGAGATCGAACGCAGCGTGTCGCGCTATCTGCTGACCATCACGATCATCAACTTCTGTCTTGGTATTTTCGTCGGCGCGATGATGGTCTCGCTCGGGCTGCCTTATCCCTACATCTGGGGAATCCTGGCCTTCTGTCTCAACTTTCTGCCATATCTCGGCGGGGTGGTCGGCGTAATCATGGTGGCGGCATTTTCCCTCGTGTCGTTCGATTCGTTCAGCTATGCACTGCTGCCCCCCGCTGCCTATCTGATGGCCACCGCCGTCGAAGGGCAGTTCCTGACGCCATGGCTGGTGGGCCGCAATCTTGCGATGAACCCGGTGGCGGTGTTCCTGGCGGTCGTGCTTTGGGGCTGGATGTGGGGGATCCCCGGCGCGTTGATCGCGGTGCCGATCCTGGTGGTGTTCAAGGTCATTTGCGACAATGTCGACAGGCTGAAGGGGATCGGCCGGTTCATCGGCGGCGCTGACGAAGCAAAGGCTCCACCCGGAGAGGTTGGCCGGATCTGAGCATGTCTGGTCAGCCCCCTAGGCTTTGGCTAAGAGCGGGGCAAGCCACACCAGCGGAGAGCCGCCGCCATGACCGACATCATCGCCTATACCGACGGGGCATGCAGCGGCAATCCCGGCCCCGGCGGCTGGGGCGCGTTGCTGGTGGCACGCGATGGTGAAAAGGTCGTCAAGGAACGCGCGCTGAGCGGCGGCGAGCGTGACACGACAAACAACCGGATGGAGCTTTTGGCGGCGATCAGCGCGCTGGAATCCCTGTCGCGGCCCAGCGCCGTCACCATCGTTACCGACAGCGCATATGTGAAGAATGGCGTGACCGGCTGGATCCACGGATGGAAGCGCAACGGCTGGCGCACGTCGCAGAAGAAGCCGGTGAAAAACGAGGATCTGTGGCGCAGGATCGACGCGGCGCAGGCGCGTCACGAGGTGACCTGGCAATGGGTCAAGGGTCATGCCGGCCACTCCGAAAACGAACGTGCCGACGAACTGGCCCGCGCGGGAATGGCGCCGTTCAAGCCGAAGAGGGGCGGGAGATGATCCCCGCTGACGCGTCGAAGGGGGCATCGGCTGCGCCGACCGGCGAATGGGGTGGAGATCGCTATGTCGGACTGGCGGTTCAGAGGCGAGACCACAGCCGGTGGATCCCTTCGGCCGGGCAAGAATAATTACAGGCGGCATCCATAACTTGAGGCCCGTTTGACGTTCTATGGGGCGGCCATCGGTGTCGGAACCCGGTCGAGAAGGCTCGGACCCGAACATTGGGTCCGGATACCGGGTGCGGTTGGGCTACGACGATCCCGCGGGGGCATCCGGGTTGCCCGGCAACCCTGCCCCGGTTCGTCAAGCCAGCACGGGCGGCAATTCGAGCCCGCGCAGGATCTCGTCCGCATCCATTACCACCCTGCCCGAACGTTGCGCGCGAAGGACGCGCACCGCCCCCGCCCCGCAGGCGAGGGTGAATCCCGTCAGCACCGCGCCGGGAGGGCCCTGGCCCGAGATTGACACGGCGCGCAGCAATTTCACCCGTTCGCCGCCGACGTCGCACCAGGCGCCGGGAAACGGCGACAGGCCGTTGATCTGGCGGGCC
>JBGTLJ010000206.1:0-6991 GCA_041744175.1 Oceaniglobus sp.
CCGGCGCCGATCTGCTGGCGGCTGCGAACGCCTGCTTTCGCAGCCTCGGCCACGGCGATCTGCTGGATCTGGCGACCGACAAGGGAACCGCCCTGCGCGGTGGCAAGTCCATGCTGCGGCTGGGGTTTTCGCGGGTCGGCATCGTCCCTGACGACGATCTTCTGGTGCAGCACTATCCGCTTCTGCTCGACCACTACAGGGGTGCCATCGCCGTCCACTCCCGGCTTTATCCGGGGGCAGAGGCGGCGGTTCTGGGGCTGCTGGAACGGGGTTACGCCGTGGGCATCTGCACCAACAAGCCCGTCGCGCTGGCGGAAACGCTGATGCAGGCGCTGGGTGCACGGGACTGGTTCGCGGCGCTTCTGGGTGCCGACAGCCTCGATGTGCGCAAGCCAGACCCGCGGCATTTTCACGAGACGGTCAGATCCTGCGGCGGCGATCCGGCCCGCGCGCTGCTGGTCGGAGACACCGAAACCGACCACGATACCGCCCGCAATGCTGGCGTACCGTCGGTTCTGGTGACATTCGGCGACGGGGATACCGATGTCGGTGCGCTGAACCCCGACGCGCTGCTCGATGATTTCGTCGATCTCGGCGATATCGTGACGCGGCTGATCGGCTAGCATCGCCATGCCGCCAGCGGGCCTATCGCGCCGCCCGGCGTTGACCTCGGGTGCATCGCGCCGCACTGTCGCATGGCGGCGGCAGCGGGGTCTGAGCATGGACGACATCTTCACGGGCAGTTTCACCCAGCAGGAGCCGATCTGCGACGACGGTATAAAGGCGGCGCTGGACGTGCTGCGCCATGGCCGCCTGCACCGATACAACCTGGCTGCGGGAGAGGTGGGTGAAACCGCACTGCTGGAACAGGAATTCGCCGCGCAGACGGGGGCAAAGTACTGCCTGGCCTGCGCATCCGGCGGCTATGCCATGGCGACGGCCCTGCGCGCGATGGGGGTCGGGCCGGGCGATCCGGTGCTGTCGAACGCCTTTACGCTCGCCCCCGTGCCCGGGGCCATTGCCAGCGTCGGGGCGGTGCCGGTCTTTGTCGGGATGACACCGGCGCTGAGGATCGATCTGGCGGACCTTTCCGACAAGATCGTCGCATCCGGCGCGCAGACCCTGATGCTGTCCCACATGCGGGGTCACATCTGCGACATGGACGCCGTGATGGCGATCTGCGACGATGCCGGGGTGCGGGTGATCGAGGATTGCGCCCACACCATGGGGGCGCGCTGGAACGGCACGCCAACGGGGCGATTCGGGGCGATGGGCTGCTTTTCGACCCAGACCTACAAGCACATCAATTCCGGCGAGGGCGGATTCGTGATCTCTGACGATCCCGATCTGATGGCCCGCGCGATCCTGCTGTCGGGGTCCTACATGCTCTATGAACGGCACAGAGCCGCACCCCCGCCAGAGGCGTTTGCCACCGTGCGCTACGACACGCCGAACATCTCCGGGCGGATGGACAACCTGCGCGCCGCGATCCTGCGTCCGCAGCTTGCGGGCCTCAAGGGGCGGGCGGCGGCATGGAACGAACGCTATGCCCGGATGGAACAGGGGCTTGCCGGAACGCCGGGCCTGACCCTGATCGAGCGTCCGGCGGCAGAAGCCTTTGTCGCCTCGTCGTTTCAGATGCTGCTGCTCGACTGGCAGGCAACCGCGATCGAGACTGTGCTGGCGCGCTGCAAGGCCCGCGGGGTCGAGCTGAAATGGTTCGGGGCCGCCGAACCGGCCGCCTTCACCTCGACCTATCGACACTGGCGCTATGCCCGCCACGATCCCATGCCCGCCACCGACCGCGTGCTGGCCGGACTGATGGACATGCGGTTGCCGCTCACGTTCAGCCTTGCAGATTGCGACCACATCGCCCGGATCCTGCGCGCAGAGATCGGCGGCGCATTCCAATCCGGCGCCCGGGCCTGACGTGCCGACCGTGATGGATTGCGGAGCGGCCGACGGCGCGACGCCAATGAACCGGCAGTGGATTTGCAGTCCGCCATCCGCCATACTAAGCTTGGCAGAAAGTTTCCGGGGCCGGACAGATGATCACCCTCCACCACTGCCATCAGACCCGCTCCATGCGCGTTCTGTGGCTGCTGCATGAACTGGATGTCGAATTTTCGCTGCGCTTGCATCCGTTCGACCGCACGCTGCGCTCGGATGAATTCCTCGCCCGTTCGCCTGCCGGGCGGGTGCCGGCGCTGACAATCGACGGCGACACCCTGTGGGAAAGCGGCGCGATCTGCGAAATCCTGTGCGAACGATTCTTTGAACGCGGACTGGGGCGGATCCCGGGTGAGATCGACCGCCCCGACTATCTCGTCTGGCTGCATTTCGCCGAGACGATCAGCCAGCATTCCGCCGCGCTCACCCAGCAGCATGTGGTGCTCTACGATGACGCCATGCGATCCCCGATCGTGATGAAGCTCGAGGCGGCCCGCCTTGTCAAATGCTACCGCGCCATCGAACACCGTCTCTCCACCCCGGTCGAAAACCGCGACTATCTGCTCACCAGCGGGTTTTCCGCCGCCGACATCTGCGTCGGACAGGCGGTCTACATGGCACGGCATTTTGCCCGCCTTGACGGGTTTCCCGCCACCGAGGACTGGTACGACCGGATCACCGACAGGCCCGCCTTTCGCAAATCGCTTCCGGATCGGGGCGCTGAGGTACTGTACGACCGGCCATTCTACGACCCCTGGCCGGTCTGAGCGTCGCGCGCTTTTGACGCCTTTCGGTTGACGCACTGTAGGTCCATGTTAAGACGAAGGCGAACAAAAGGGCGTCTTCGCACCGCACCGGCGCCGGGGAGTAACCGTTTGGACGACTATCTTCGAGAATATCTGCCGATCCTGATCTTCCTTGCGATGGCCATTGGCCTCGGTTTGATCCTGATTCTTGCGGCGACCGTTCTGGCAGTCCGCAATCCCGATCCGGAAAAGGTGTCGGCCTATGAGTGCGGGTTCAACGCCTTCGACGACGCCCGCATGAAATTCGACGTGCGGTTCTATCTTGTGTCGATCCTGTTCATCATCTTTGATCTGGAGATTGCCTTCCTGTTTCCGTGGGCCGTGGCGTTCAGGGATATCGGAGATGCGGGGTTCTGGTCGATGATGGTGTTTCTGGGCGTCCTGACCGTGGGCTTCGCCTATGAATGGAAGAAGGGCGCGCTGGAATGGCAATGACGGGCACAAATACCGTCGGCATCGACCGCGAGGTGACGGTTCAGGATCTCAACCGCGATCTGACGGACAAGGGGTTCCTTGTCACCAGCACCGAGGACATCGTGAACTGGGCGCGGACCGGCTCGCTGCACTGGATGACGTTCGGGCTGGCCTGCTGCGCGGTCGAGATGATGCACACGTCCATGCCACGCTACGACGCGGAACGCTTCGGCGTAGCGCCGCGCGCCTCGCCGCGCCAGTCCGATGTGATGATCGTCGCGGGCACCCTGACCAACAAGATGGCGCCGGCACTGCGCAAGGTCTACGACCAGATGCCGGAACCGCGATACGTGATTTCCATGGGGTCCTGTGCCAACGGCGGCGGATATTATCACTACAGCTATTCCGTGGTCCGCGGATGCGACCGGATCGTTCCGGTTGACATCTACGTGCCCGGCTGCCCGCCGACCGCGGAGGCGCTGCTCTATGGCATCCTGCAACTGCAGCGCAAGATCCGCCGCACCGGGACAATCGCACGATGAGCGAGCAACTGGCCGAACTCGGCAGCCACATCGAAGGCAAGCGGCCCGACTGCGTGATCTCCCATGACGTGACACACGGCGAACTGACCATGGAGATCGCGCCCTCGTCGCTGGTGTCCTTTGTCGGGTTTCTGAAAAACGACCGCACCTGCCGGTTCTCGACGCTGATCGACATCACCGCCGTCGACTATCCCGCACGCCCGGCCCGGTTCGACGTGATCTATCACTTCCTGTCGATGTATCAGAACCACCGCATCCGCCTGCGCGTCGCGGCGCGCGAGGACGACATGATGCCGTCGATCATCGACGTGCATCCCAGCGCCAACTGGTTCGAGCGCGAGGTGTTCGACATGTTCGGCATCCTGTTCACCGGCCACCCGGACCTGCGCCGCATCCTCACCGACTATGGCTTTCGCGGGCACCCGCTGCGCAAGGATTTTCCGACCACCGGTTATACCGAAGTGCGCTACGACGAGGTGCAGAAGCGCGTCGTGTATGAGCCCGTCAAGCTGGTCCAGGAATATCGCCAGTTTGATTTCATGAGCCCGTGGGAAGGTGCCGAATACATCCTTCCGGGCGACGACAAGGCAAAGGACGCCGCAAAGTGACGGCGCTGTCGCAGGCGTGAGGTCGCCTGCGGGCTGGATGCTCAGGTCAGCCATCGCGCCCCGGTTGGGTTTTCGATAGTGGCGCGCCGAAAATCCCTGGCGAAACCGTCGCAGGCGCATATTGCTCCGGTGGCGCCGGGCGGTCGCCATCGTGGGCGCCTTGGTGTGAAACGCCGACCCAGCTGCCCGGATGGTATGGCGCGACGGGTTCACGCAGGCGCGGCGCTGGACATGACCGGCAACCTGCGCGACAAAGCGGGTGACGCGGCTTGCGCCGCAGGACGACGATGCAGCCTGTGCAACGGGCCGTCTGCCCGGACGACGGCAGGCAAACATGGTGAGGATCCGACATGGACGGGCAATTCGACGATGCGCTGACGGGCGAACAGAAGATCCGCAACTTCAACATCAATTTCGGCCCGCAGCACCCTGCCGCGCATGGTGTCCTGCGGCTCGTGCTCGAACTTGACGGCGAAGTCGTCGAACGCTGCGATCCCCATATCGGCCTTTTGCACCGCGGTACCGAAAAGCTGATGGAATCGCGCACCTATCTGCAGAACCTGCCGTATTTCGACCGGCTGGATTATGTCAGCCCGATGAATCAGGAACATGCCTGGTGCCTTGCCATCGAAAAGCTGACGAAAACCGAAGTCCCGCGCCGCGCCAGCCTGATCCGGGTCCTCTATTCGGAAATCGGCCGCATCCTGAGCCACCTTCTGAACGTCACGACACAGGCGATGGACGTGGGCGCGCTGACCCCGCCGCTCTGGGGGTTCGAAGAGCGTGAAAAGCTCATGGTATTCTACGAACGGGCCTGCGGCGCGCGACTTCATGCCGCGTATTTCCGGCCCGGCGGCGTACATCAGGATCTGCCACCGGCGCTGATCGACGACATCGACACCTGGACCCACGGCTTTCTCAAGGTGATGGACGACATCGACGGGCTGTTGACGGAGAACCGGATCTTCAAGCAGCGCAATGCCGACATCGGCGTGGTGACGGAACAGGAGGCGCTGGATTGGGGCTTTTCCGGTGTGATGGTGCGCGGATCGGGCATGGCCTGGGATCTGCGCCGCGCCCAGCCCTATGAATGCTACGACGAATTCGAATTCGGCATCCCGGTGGGCACGAACGGCGATTGCTATGACCGCTATCTCTGCCGGATGCAGGAAATGCGGGAGTCGGTAAGGATCATCCGCCAGGCCTGTGAAAAGCTGCGCGCCGAACCCGGACCGGTGATGACCCGGGGCAAGATGTCGCCGCCCAGCCGCAACGACATGAAGACCTCGATGGAGGCGCTGATCCACCACTTCAAGCTCTATACCGAAGGCTTCCACGTTCCGGCGGGCGAGGTCTATGCCTGCGTCGAGGCGCCGAAGGGCGAATTCGGCGTGTTCCTCGTGGCCGACGGCACCAACAAGCCCTACCGCGCCAAGCTCCGCGCCCCCGGCTACCTGCACCTCCAGGCCATGGACCACATCGCAAGCGGCCACCAGCTCGCCGACGTGGCGGCGATCATCGGCACGATGGACGTGGTGTTCGGAGAGATCGACCGATAGGCCCGGCTTCTTTTTCGTGCAAATACTCCCGCCGGAGGCTTCGCCCTCTGCCAAGCTGACAAGGTTCCGATCCAGATGCTCCGCCGCCTCCACCTCGAACAGCCCGACGCCTTCGCCTTCACAGATGCAAACCTCGCGTGGGCAGAGGCGCAGATGACCAAGTTTCCCGAAGGTCGGCAGGCAAGCGCCGTGATCCCGCTGCTCTGGCGCGCGCAGGAGCAGGAGGGCTGGCTGACCCGTCCGGCGATCGAGGAAATCGGCCGGATGCTGGACATGGCCTATATCCGGGTTCTCGAGGTGGCGACTTTCTACTTCATGTTCCAGCTGCAACCCGTTGGCAGCGTTGCGCATGTCCAGATCTGCGGCACCACGTCCTGCATGATCTGCGGAGCCGAGGATCTGGTGGCGGTCTGCCGCGACAGGATCGCCCGACAGCCGCATCAGCTCAGCGCAGACGGCAAGTTCAGCTGGGAAGAGGTGGAATGTCTGGGCGCCTGTGCGAACGCGCCGATGGCCCAGATCGGCAAGGATTACTATGAGGATCTGACGGCCGAACGGCTTGGCGACCTCCTGGACCGGATGTCGGCGGGGCAGGTGCCTGTGCCGGGGCCGCAGAACGGGCGCTATGCTGCCGAACCCGCCGATGGTCTTACCAGCCTGACCGCACATCTGGAAGATCGCGCGCCACGCAATGCCAGCGCGGCGCGTGCCATGGATCTTGGTGACACGCTGAGGCGGATCGACGGAACCGAGGCACCGCTGGTCACGCCGTGGCACCGTCACTCGCCAGAAGCCGTCGAACAGGACGCCGGGCGCGACGATCTGATGCCGCCGTCCGCCAATTCCGATGGGCCGACACCCGGTCCGAAGCCCGCACACGGCAAACCCGTGGACGAGACCGGCGTCACCGAACAGGAAGCCGTGGCGGACGAGAAGGGCAAGCCGAAATCCGGCAGTGTCGCTCCGGAAATGAAGAACCCGGCTGATGGCGATGACATATCGGTGGACGGCGGTCACGCCGCTGCGGGAGTCCTGGAGAAACGGCCGGACGAAGGGGCATCCGATGCGCCCGGACCGCACGAGCCTGCCGCGCCACGGGACGCCGCGCGCCC
>JBGTLJ010000207.1:0-7597 GCA_041744175.1 Oceaniglobus sp.
CCGGCGACGCCTTCAACGGAGGTTTTGCCACGGCCCTGGCGGCCGGATCAAGCGCGTCTGAAGCCGCCCGCTTCGGCTGCGCGGTCGCGGGCCTGTCGGTCACGCGGGCGGGGTCGTCGCAATCGATGCCGACCCTCGCCGAAATCGAGACGCTGCTCGGCGCGGGTTGATCCGAAGGAGCGCCTGCGGCGCATTTCATGTTTTGTCCGGCGCGCCACGCGATGGTCGTGATCGACCACGCCGGTGCGCCAAACGGTGCAACGTCGCACCACTGCACCCGGACCGAAAAGGAAAGTTGCGGCAGGTGCAGGCGCCGAACAAGACATCGTATGGCGCCGCAAGGCGCCTCCTTTGGATCACACCGGGCGGATCAGGCGAAAAGATCGCGGCACAGCTCCAGCCCGCCGATCAGCGCATCGACCTCGGAAACGGTGTTGTACATTCCGAAGGACGCACGGCAAGACGCGGTGAGGCCAAGGTGATCCATGAGCGGCCCGACACAGTGCTGGCCGGCCCGCACCGCGATGCCGCGCTTGTCCAGCACGGTCGAGATGTCGTGGGCATGGGCCGGACCGTCAAGGGTGAAGGAAAAGATCGCGCCCTTGTCCGGCGTCGTGCCCTGGACCTGCAGCCAGTTCAGGCCCGACAGCCTTTCGACGGCATAATCTCGCACGCTCGCCTCATGCGCCGCGATGTTGTCCATCCCGTGCCCCATCATGTAATCCAGCGCCACGCCCAGTCCGATCTGCTGGACGATCCCCGGTGTTCCCGCCTCGAACTTCATCGGCGCGTCGTTATAGTCCACGCCGTCTTTCCTGACCTCGCGGATCATGTCGCCGCCGCCGAGAAACGGCCGCATCTCGGCCATCCGCTCGGCGCGCACATAGATCGCCCCTGATCCGGAGGGGCCATAGAGCTTGTGGCCGGTGATCGGATAGAAATCGCAGCCCAGATCCCGGACATCCACCGGGCCGTGAACCGCCGCCTGGCTGCCGTCCACCAGGACCGGCACACCCCTTTCGCGCGCGCCCGTGCAAATCGATTTCACATCGACGCGGGTGCCCAGCATGTTGCTCATGTGGGTGACGGCAATCAGTTTCGTCCTTGGCCCGATCGCATCCAGCACGGCCTGAGGATCGAGCGCGCCGGTCGCGTCGCAATCAACCCACTTCAGTACCACGCCCTGGCGTTCGCGCAGAAAGTGCCAGGGGACTATGTTGGCGTGGTGTTCCATGACCGACAGCACGATTTCGTCGCCCGCCGTCATCCGTGGCGAGGCCCAGCCGTAGGCGATCATGTTGATCCCCTCGGTCGTGCCCGAATTCATCACGATCTCATCCGGCGATCCGGCGTTGAGAAACCGTGCGATGGTGCCGCGCACCGCCTCGTACCTTTCGGTGGCAAGGTTGCTCAGAAAGTGCAGACCTCTGTGAACGTTCGCATATTCCTGTGCATAGGCCTGAGTGACGGCATCGATCACCACCTGCGGCTTTTGCGCCGACGCGCCATTGTCCAGATAGACGAGCGGCTTGCCGTTCACCTGCCGCGACAGGATTGGAAAGTCGGCGCGCACCGCGTTGACATCATACATGTGCTATTGCTCCATTCCCGGTACCGTGACGCCGATCAGTGCCAGAAGCACCGACAGGCCGAAGGCAAATCCGAAGCTGGCGAGAAGGATCATCATGAACGTCTTGCCGAGGGACAGGAATCCGTGCTGCACCGCGACGAAATGGGTGAGAAGCCACATGAACAGCACCAGCCCGAAGATCCCGATCATCCAGGCCAGCGGCGGAACGACCAAAAGCGCGACGGTCTGAAGCACCTGCAGGCAGACCATGATGAATTGCAGCCAGACCACCAGCGCAAGGCCATCCCGGAACCGCCCCTGCCCGCCCACCGCGCGCCCCACCCAGAAGATCGCGAAGACGAGGATCACCAGCAGCGACAGCTGGATCATGCCCATGCGCAGCGGACTTACGAACATGCTGGGCGCGTTCTGCCCGGTGACCGAGCCGAAGGCCATGGCGCTGAGTTCGGCAAGCAGGATCGACAGCACCACCACGAGCGCCAGTGCCTGCCACAGAACATCGCGTCCCAGATCGAGAGCCATGATCCGGGCCGCGACGGTTCGCGGATCGCGCACGGTTTCCAGCACCATCGGCATCAGCACGGTCAGATTCAACATCGCTCAAAGCTCCGCTTGCCGTTCGACGGCCCAGAGCCCGATGATCCAGATCACCATGAACGCCCCGAACGCGATCAGCCCGACGATGTCCAGCGCCGGACCGGCGCCGGCAAACCCGGCCATCAGGCCCCATAGCAGCCACAGGGGCGATGCCGCAAGAAGCGCCCAGAACAGCGCCATCCGCGCCTCGAACCATGTCGCGTGACCGCCGACCATCCGGGCAGCCACATGGCTGAGACCGGCAATCGCATAAAGCGCCAGCGGCATGATGAACAGCCACCCCAAAAGCGCGCCCCCGAGCAGGGCATCGAAATCCTCGCCGCTGACAAACGCCTCGCGCGAAAGGCGCGGCCACTGCGCGATGAAAACCAGCGCGCATGCCAGCATGACCGTGACCAGCGCGCGATCCTCCCGAACCGCTCCGGATGTCCGGCGCAGGATCACGGCGCCGGGGCGTCGATAGCTGGCGATGATGTCGGTGGTGAGCGCCATGGAACCGGTCAGCAGCCGCTGCGGCGCGCCAGCCACGCCTCGAGCCGCGCGGTCAGATCCGCCGCGATGTCGCCATCCTCGATCTCGTTCAGCGCCTCTGCCAGGAACGACAGCACAAGAAGATCCTGCGCCTCGGCGCGCGGCACCCCGCGCGAGCGCAGATAGAACAGCGCAGTCTCGTCGATCGCCCCGGTGGTGGAGCCGTGGGAACAGACCACGTCGTCGGCGTAGATCTCAAGCTCCGGCTTGGCAAGGAACTGGCTGTCACCGTCCAGCAGCAATGCCTGGCTGATCTGATAGCCATCGGTTTTCTGGGCGCCCGCCTTGACCAGGATCTTGCCCTGGAACACACCGGTGGCGCCGTTGCGCAGGACCTTCTTGAACACCTGACGGCTTTCGCAGTTCACCGCGTCATGGGTCACGAAAACGGTGTCGTCATGATGAAAATCGCCGTCGCCGACGGCGGCACCGGCCACATGGGCCACGGCATCGTCACCCATCAGCGCGATCACGCATTCGTTTCGCGTCAGCGTTCCGTTCACGGTCAGGGTGAAGGACTTGAACGTGCTTTTCGCGCCGAGCCGCGCAAAGATATGGGTCATCGCGCGGCAGTCATGATCGCGGCCCTGGGCGCGGACATGGTGAAAGCTGCCGCCATCGGCCACGTCAACCTCCATCACCGCGTTGAGCCGGGCGGCGGCGGGGCCGTTTTCCAGCACCGTCAGGTTCGCGCCCTTCTCGACCCGGATCACGTGACGCAGGATCGCATCCGACGTCTCATCGCGATGCTGGTAGGACAGCGACACGGGACGCGCCGCGGCGCCGGTGGCACGGATCACCAGCCCGTCGGGCGCGAAGGCGGTGTTCAGGGTCGCATGGGGCCGGGCCACCGGGGTCTGGCCATCTGTCTCCAGCACCCCGAAGAGATCGCGAGCCCAGTGGATATCCGTGCGGGTTGCAGTGTCGAAACGCTCGATCTCGATCCCGGCGAGGGTCAGATCGTCGGAGGCGTCGGCGTCGAATACACCATCGACGAATACAATCTTGAGCCGGTCAAGACCGTCGAAGATCGGCGCCTCGGTCGTTTCAAGGATCGCGGCGCGTGCCGTCTGTGGCGCATTCAGGCTCTCCGGTCTGGTATAGCGCCAGTATTCATCGCGCCGCTGTGGCAGACCCATGGTCCGCAGGCGGGACAGGGCATCGTCGCGCTGGCGGTTTGCCCAGACGGCACCTTGCGGCAGATCCAGCGTGTCGATCCGCGCCGCCGTCACATCGGTTTTCAAATTTGCCAAAGCCATCAGGCAACCTCTGCCACGATATCGGCATAGCCGTTGTTCTCAACCTCGAGCGCAAGCTCGGGCCCGCCCGTCTTGACGATCAGGCCATCGGCCATGATGTGCACGACATCGGGTTTGATGTGATCCAGAAGACGCTGATAATGGGTGATGACGAGGAACGACCTTCCCTCACCACGCAAGGCATTCACCCCATCGGCAACCAATTTCATCGCATCCACATCCAGCCCCGAATCCGTCTCGTCCAGGATGCACATCTTGGGTTCCAGCATTGCCATCTGCAAAATCTCGTTGCGCTTCTTCTCGCCGCCGGAAAAGCCCACGTTCACCGGACGCTTCAGCATCTCGGCGTCGATCTTCAGATCCGCCGCCTTGGCCCGGATCGTCTTTAGAAATTCGGTCGCGCCCATCTCGTCCTGACCGCGTGCCTTGCGCTGGGCGTTCACTGCGGTGCGCAGGAACGTCATGTTGCCGACGCCCGGAATCTCGACGGGATACTGGAACGCCAGAAACAGACCGGCGGCGGCCCGTTCCTCGGGCTCCATCGCCAGAACGTCGTTGCCCTCAAGCAGCGCCGAGCCTTGGGTCACCTCATAGCCGTCGCGCCCCGACAGCACATAGGACAGTGTCGATTTGCCGGACCCGTTCGGCCCCATGATGGCATGCACCTGACCGGCGCCGATTTCCAGATCGACCCCCTTGAGGATCTGCTTGTCCTCTTCCTCAAGTTTCACGTGCAGGTTCTTGATATTCAGCATGTTTACTCTTTCGATGTTCCGGCGCGCCCGGCAGGACCGCGGCGCAATAAGAATGTTGCGAACAGGCTTCCAGAGAAGCCCGAAACCAAGGACAGGGCGATGATCGGCACCGGCGACAGATCGGTCAGGATCTTGTCACGATGGCAAACGCGACGCAAAACGCGCCGGTCGGAAGTGCCGAACTGACACGTGGTGGGCATCACCGCCTGCCGTGTGTCAGCCTGGGGGTGATCCAGGCGGCAAGCGTGGCGCCGATCGCGGCACTGATCCCGGCGGCGACAAGCCCGCGCCAGGCCGGTCCGGCCATCCACCATTCCGCCGACATCATCATGCCGAGGATGAAAGCCACGCCGCAGATCAGCGCCGACAGCCAGCGTCGTCCCTTTGGCGCGCGGATCGGATCGAGCTCGCTCACCCGACCGATCCTTCAAGGCTGATCGCGACCAGTTGCTGCGCCTCCATTGCGAATTCCATCGGCAGGGCCTGCAACACTTCCTTGCAGAAGCCGTTGACGACCAGGGCCACTGCCTCTTCCTCGTCCATCCCGCGCGAACGGCAATAGAACAACTGGTCGTCGTCCACCTTGGACGTTGTCGCCTCGTGTTCGACACGCGACGAATTGTTGCGCACCTCGATATAGGGGACCGTGTGGGCGCCGCACTTGTCACCAATCAGCAGACTGTCGCACTGGGTATAGTTGCGGCTGTCCTTCGCCTTCGGGTGCATGGACACCAGACCGCGATAGGTGTTCTGCGCGCGCCCTGCGCTGATGCCCTTGGACACGATGCGTGATTTGGTGCGCTTGCCCAGATGCACCATCTTGGTGCCGGTATCGGCCTGCTGGGCATTGTTGGTGATGGCGATGGAATAGAATTCGCCCTGGGTGTCGTCGCCGCGCAGGATGCAGGACGGATATTTCCACGTGACGGCAGAGCCTGTTTCGACCTGGGTCCACATCACCTTGGACCGGTCGCCCCGGCAATCGGCGCGCTTGGTGACAAAGTTGTAGATCCCGCCGCGCCCTTCCTCGTCGCCCGGATACCAGTTCTGGACGGTGGAATACTTGATCTCCGCATCCTCGAGCAGCACCAGTTCGACCACCGCGGCATGCAGTTGCACGGTATCGCGCATGGGCGCGGTGCACCCCTCAAGGTAGGAAACGTAGGCTTCCTTGTCGCAGATGATCAGCGTGCGCTCGAACTGCCCGGTGTTCTCCGCATTGATGCGGAAATAGGTGGACAGCTCCATCGGACAGCGCACGCCGGGCGGCACATAGACGAAGGACCCGTCGGAAAACACCGCGCTGTTCAGCGTCGCGAAGAAGTTGTCCGACACTGGGACGACCGAACCGAGATACTTTTTCACGAGGTCGGGGTGTTCGCGGATCGCCTCGGAGATCGAACAGAAGATCACGCCGGCCTTTTTCAGTTCTGCCTGGAATGTCGTGCCGACTGACACGGAATCAAACACCGCATCCACGGCCACCTTGCGGTTCTCGTCGGCGTTCTCTGCCCCCTCGACCCCCGCGAGGATCAGCTGTTCCTTCAGCGGAATGCCCAGCTTCTTGTAGGTCTCCAACAGCTTCGGGTCGACATCGTCCAGCGATTTGGGCTTTGTCTCCATGCTCTTCGGGCGGGCATAATAGAACTGTTCGTTGTATTCGACGGGGGGATATTTCACCATCGACCAGTCGGGTTCGCGCATCTTTTCCCAGCGGCGATAGGCATCCAGCCGCCAGTCCAGCATCCATTCCGGCTCGCCGTTCTTCTCCGAAATCAGGCGCACGATATCCTCGGACAGACCCTTGGGGGCATAATCCATCTCGATATCCGTGGACCAGCCGTGCTTGTACTTGCCCGACAGCAACTTTACCGCATCCACGGTATCCTGATCGACGCCCTCTTTCACGTCCACATCGAGTGCGGTCATATCAATCCCCTTTCGGACGCTGTGCGCCCGGTCCATTTTCAGGCGGCGCGCGCCCGGTATTTTCGTTCATGCGCCAGCCAGCACTCGGCAAAACGCTCGATCTCGTCGCGTGTCGTGGCGGGCCCCAGCGATACACGGATCGCGCTGGCGGCCTCGGTATCGGCGAACCCCATGGCGCGCAAGACGGCGCTGGCGCGCACCTTGCCGCTGGAACAGGCCGACCCTGCCGACACGGCGAACCCCGCAAGGTCCATCTGCATCACCTGCGTCTCGCCCTTCCAGCCGGGCGTGAGAAGGCAACTTGTATTGGGCAGGCGGTCCGCCTCTATCCCGACAAAAATAGTATCTTTTCCCCGGGACGCCAGTGCCGTTTCTAGAATATTTCTAAGTTCGCCGACCCCGTCCCAGACCCCGTCGGCCAGATCGCGCGCCGCCGCCTCTGCCGCGGCACCCATTCCGGCGATGCAAATGACGTTTTCGGTGCCGGACCGGCGGCCCATTTCCTGCCCGCCGCCGCGGATCATCGTGGTCACATCGGTGCCACGCCGCAACAGCAGTGCGGCAATGCCCTTTGGGCCTCCGAACTTGTGCGCCGAAATCACGGCGGCCGCGGCCCCGGACCAATCAAACGCGAAAGGGATCTTGCCGAAACCCTGGGTCGCATCGCAGAATGCCAGCGCCTGAGGCAGATCCTGGATCACCCCGGTTTCGGAATTGGCAAGCTGCACGGCAGAGCGAGCCGGTAAGTCCGCGGCGATCCGCCCGTCCGCATTTACGGCGAGGGACGGATCGCACCAGGCCAGCACGGCCTCATGTTCAAGAGCGGCGCAGCGCAGTCCGCACCCCGACATGGCCAGCGCGCAGCCTTCGGTGGCGGAGCCGACAAACACCACATCGGCGCTTTCGGCCCCGCAGGCGGCCGCGACCTGTGCGCG
>JBGTLJ010000208.1:0-5292 GCA_041744175.1 Oceaniglobus sp.
GGGCCGAGTGGCCGATCAGATAGGCCTTGGCTACCGCGCCGAGATACGGCGCCAGCGCGGCGATGCCGCCGTCCTTGCCAAGCCCGCCGGCGATCCAGCGGATCCTTGCAAACGCCTGCAACGCCTTGGCCGCGCTGTCTGCATTCGTGGCCTTGCTGTCGTTGACGTATGTCACACCGCCGCGCGTGCCGACGATCTGGCTGCGATGGGGCAGGCCCGCGAAGCTCTGCAGCGCGGTTTCGATGGCACGCGGGGCCAGTCCAAGGGTGCGGGCGACGGCATAGGCGGCGCAGGCGTTCTGGTGGTTGTGGTTGCCAGTCAGGCCCGGGATGGCGCGCAGATCGATGCTGGCGACCTGCCGCCCCTTGCGCCATTCGGCCATCTGTCCCTTGCGGGCCTGAACGCTCCATCCCGGTCCGGTCAGTTTGCGTTCGACCGAAATGCGGATCAATCGGTCGTCGGATGCGGTTTCCACCAGCTGATTGGCCAGAAACCGCCCCTCAGGGTCATCGACGGCGATGATGGCCCGGTCCGGCCCGCCCTCGGCAAACAGCCGCCGCTTGGCCGCGAAATAGCCGCCCATACCGCCGTGGCGGTCCAGATGGTCGGGCGTGAGGTTGGTGAACACCGCGATGTCGGGGGTCAGGGCGCGGGCCAGTTCGGTCTGGTAGCTGGACAGCTCCAGAACGACGACCGCCCCCTCGCCGGGCGGGTCAATATCCAGCACGCCGCGCCCGATATTGCCGGCCAGCTGTGCCGGCTTTCCCGTTTCTGTCAGAATATGGTGGATCAGCGCCGCCGTGGTGGATTTGCCGTTCGATCCGGTCACGGCGACGACACGCGGCGGGCTTTCCAGCTGGTCCCAGTCGGCATGGGCGAGCGAACGGAAGAACAGCCCGATGTCGTTGTCCACCGGCACGCCCGCCTCCATCGCGCGGGCGACGACGGGATTCGGAGCGGGGTAGAGGTGCGGAATGCCGGGCGACACGATCAGCGCAGCGATGTCGTTAAAGGCATCGGGCCGCGTCAGATCGTGAAGGGTCAGGCCGCTGGCTGCGGCGTTGGCGCGTGCCTCCGGACTGTCATCCCAGCAGAGCGGTGTCGCCTCGCCAGCCGTCAGGGCGGCGGCAGTGGCAAGGCCGGACCGTCCGAGGCCAAGCACGGCGACGCGGGCGTTGGCATAACCGCGGACGGGGATCATGAAGTGGTGCTTTCGCAGGTATTCGAAAGAGAGCCGCAGGACAGAAAAAAAGGCATCCCCCGACCGCCGTGTGTCTGGGGGTGCGGTCGGGAAATGCCCGTGGTTCCCACGGGCGGTGCGTCCCTGAAGACCGAGGTTCCAGCCATCCTACCGCAGCTTCAGCGTGGCAAGACCGATCAGCGCGAGGATCAGCGAGATGATCCAGAACCGGATCACGATCTGCGGTTCGGCCCAGCCGCGCTTTTCGAAATGGTGGTGAATCGGCGCCATCAGGAACACCCGCTTGCCGGTGCGCTTGAAATACAGCACCTGGATGATCACCGACAGCGCCTCGACCACGAACAGCCCGCCGACGATGCCAAGCACAAGTTCGTGCTTGATCGCCACCGCGATGGCGCCCAGCGCGCCGCCCAGCGCCAGCGATCCGGTGTCGCCCATGAACACCGCCGCGGGCGGCGCGTTGTACCACAGGAATCCCAGGCCGCCGCCGATAAGCCCGGCGCTGAAGATCAGCAACTCGCCGGTGCCGGGCACGTAATGCACGTCGAGATATTCGGTGAAATCGACCCGCCCGACCGCATAGGCGATGATCCCCAAAGTACCAGCGGCGATCATCACCGGCATGATGGCAAGACCGTCCAGCCCGTCGGTCAGGTTTACCGCGTTGGCCGCGCCGACGATCACGAACATCGCGAACGGAATGAACAGCACCCCCATGTGGAGCAGCACGTTCTTGAACACTGGAAAGGCCAGGTTGTAGCTCAGGGCGGGCGGATGGAACCACGACGCCCAGATTGCGGCAACCCCGGCGATGGCGAACCCGATGGCAAGGCGCATCCGCCCCGACAGACCGGCATGGGTGTTCTTGGTGACCTTGGAATAATCGTCGGCAAACCCGATCAGCCCGAAGCCGACGGTCACCAGCAGAACCATCCACACGTAGGGATTGTCCAGCCGCGCCCACAACAGGGTGGACACGACAAGCGCCGACAGGATCAGCAATCCGCCCATGGTCGGGGTGCCGGCCTTGGTCTGGATGTGGCTCTGGGGACCGTCGGCGCGGATCGGCTGGCCGTGCCGCTGGCGGCGGCGCAGCGCGTCGATCAGGGGCCGCCCGAAGATGAACCCGAAGATCAGTGCGGTAAAGAACGCGGCCCCGGCCCGGAAGGTGATATAGCGGAACAGGTTGAACACGTCGCCGCCGTCGGAAAATTCAGTCAGCCAATACAGCACTTAGCCAGCCCCCCCGACGGCAGTGCCGCCGATGCCCGGCGTTTCGCGCAATTCGCCCCGCGCGCCGTGATGCCGGCCAAGACGGCGGATCGCGTCGACGACGATGCTGACCCTGATCCCCTTGCTGCCCTTCACCAGGATGATGTCGCCCGCGTCGATCAGCGTATGGGCGCGGTCTGCCAGATCGCGGGCATCGGCAGTCCAAAGGCCGCGACGCTCTTCCGGCAGGCGATTGTAAAGCTGCTGCATCAGCGGACCGACGCAGTGGATCACGTCGACGGACCCAAGATCAGGCAGATCGCCAAGGGCCACGTGAAGATCGCCCGCATCGCGGCCAAGTTCCAGCATGTCGCCCAGAACGGCGATCCGCCGGCCATGCGCAATTCGACCGACATCGCCCACCGGAGCGCTGGCCGCGAGCACCGCAAGCGCGGCGGCCATCGATGCGGGGTTGGCGTTGAAGGCATCGTCGATCAGTTCGGCCGTCAGCGTCGGATCCCCCTTGTCAAGCGCGATATGCTCGCGGGTGCCGCGCCCCGGCGGCGGCGCCCAGGTGGCAAGATCGCAGATTGCGATTACCGGATCGCAGCACAGCGCATCGGCGACCGCAAGCGCGCAGAGCGCGTTGATCGCAAGGTGGCGGCCCGGGCTCGCAACCTTGAAGAGCAGCGGCTGGTTGCCGTGCCGGGCCTGCACCACGGTGGCGGTGTCCACGACCGTCACGTCGTCGATGCGGAAATCAGCTGTGGCGGCCTCGCCGAAGGTAACGATCCGCCCCCCGGCGGCCCGCGCCGCGCCTGCAAGGATCGGCGTGGTCGCCAGGTCCGCATTGAAGACGGCAATACCGTTTCCGGTCATTCCAGAAAAGATCGCCGCCTTTTCCGCCGCGATCTCATCTATGGAATCGAATGCCTCCAGATGGGCGGCGGCGACGGTGGTGATCAGCGCGACATCGGGCGCGGTCATCCGTGACAGCGGGCCGATCTCGCCGGGGTGGTTCATGCCGATCTCGATCACGGCGAAATCGGTATCGGCAGGCAATCTGGCGAGCGACAGCGGCACCCCCCAGTGGTTGTTGTAACTGGAGGCAGAGACGTGGCAACTGCCCTGTCCCGACAGGATCGTGCGCAGCATCTCCTTCACCGACGTCTTGCCGACCGATCCGGTGACGCCGACCACCCGGGCGCGGCTGCGGGCCCGTGCATACCGGCCCAGCGCTGCCAGACCGGCCAGAACGTCGTCGACCACCAAAAGCGGAACGGTTTCGTCCACATCGTCCGGAATGTGCGACACAAGGCAGGCCGCAGCCCCCCGTTCCATCGCCTGCGCGATGAAATCGTGCCCGTCGCGGGTATCCGACAGGGCCACGAACAGATCGCCGGGTTGCAGGGTGCGGGTGTCGATGGACACGCCCGTTGCCTGCCATGACACCAGCGAAATGCCCCATGTCGCCTCCACGGCCTCGGCAGACGTCCACAGGATGCCGCCGCTCATGCGACCCGCCCGTCCAGCGCGGCGACCGCGACGCTGGCCTGTTCCACATCGTCGAAAGGATAGACTTGATCGCCCACGGTCTGGCCCTTTTCATGTCCCTTGCCGGCGATCAGCAGCGCATCACCAGGTTGCAGGGCATCGACGCCGCGCAGGATCGCCTCGGCGCGGTCGCCGACGTCGCTCGCGTCAGGGTCGGATCTCAGGATCTGCGATCTGATCCCGGCAGGATCCTCGGATCTGGGGTTGTCGTCGGTGACGAACCGCACATCGGCGTGTTGCGCCGCCGCTGCCCCCATGAGCGGACGCTTGGCGCGGTCCCGGTCGCCCCCCGCACCATAGACGACGACCAGCCGCCCCATCACATGCGGGCGCAGGTTGCTCAGCGCGGTGGCAAGCGCGTCGGGCGTGTGGGCGTAATCCACGAACACCGCCGCGCCGTTGTCGCGCCGACTGGCAAGCTGCATCCGCCCGGGCACGTTTTCCAATCCTGCCAGCGTGTCGAACACCCGCCCCGCATCGTCGCCGCAGGCGATGGCAAGGCCCGCCGCGATCAGCACGTTGTCGGCCTGGAACCCGCCGATCAGGTTCAGCCGGGTCTGGTGCGTCCTGCCGTTCCACGAGAATCGCAGGTCCTGCCCAGTGGAATCGAACCGCTGGCTCAGGATCCGCAGTGCCGCCGCGTCCGACCGCCCGACGCGCAACACGTCCTGGCCCCGCGCTTCGGCGATCGCCGCCATGTCAGGACCGCGCGGATCATCGATGTTGATCACCGCGATGGCGTCTTCGGGCAGCACCCGGTCGAACAGCCCTGCCTTAGCGGCAAAGTATTCCTCGAACGTGTCGTGGTAATCCAGATGATCCTGGCTGAAATTGGTGAACGCCGCCGCCGACAGTCGCACCCCGTCCAGGCGGGCCTGTGCCAGACCGTGCGACGATGCCTCCATCGCCACATGGCTGACACCGTGGCGCTCGATCCGCGCCAGCATCGCATGCAGCGTGATCGGCTCGGGCGTCGTGTGCTTCAGCGGTGCTTCGAACGCGCCCTCGACGCCGGTGGTGCCGAGGTTTACCGCGCCGTGGCCCAGCGCCATCCAGATCTGCCGGGTAAAGGTGGCAACGGACGTCTTGCCGTTGGTGCCGGTGGTGGCGACGATCACCTCGGGCTGATGATCGAACCAGAGCGATGCCGCCAGCGCGAGGGTCTGGCGCGGGTCCTCCGCCACCACCAGGGCGGCGTTCGACGATGCCAGATCGGCGGCGGCGATCCTGGCGCCGGTGCGGTCGGTCAGGATCGCCGCAGCGCCCATGCCCAGGGCATAGGCGATGAATTCGCCGCCATGCACCCGGCTTCCGGGCAGGGCCGC
>JBGTLJ010000209.1:0-4510 GCA_041744175.1 Oceaniglobus sp.
CGATCCGGGCGTCCGATCGCCACGAGGCAAGGCACCGCCCCGGTGCGGGGTCGCCCGACGACAGATGGCCGGGCCAAGGTTTATATTCTTTTCCGTGGCCCGCCCGATCCGGGGCAAGGAACATTTTGCCCCTCCCCGGGCTTTACATTGTGGCACGCATTTGGCGATCATGCACGCCTGGGCCGAATGTACCGACAAGGGGAACCAATCGAAATGGCAGACAACCAATCCACATCCGGCGAATCCACATTCGGCGGACTGACCCGTATTTCGATCATCGCGATTGCTGCGGCGGTGCTCGGCTGGGCGGTCGCGATCTACATGTTCACCCAGGAAAGCCGCGTCAGCACAGAGCTTGAGGCGACGGTCGACCAGCGGGACACCGCGCGCGATCAGCTTGACCAGCAGCGCGCCAGTGCCGGTTCGCTTGAGGAAATCAATACCCAGATCGCTGCGATTACCCCCGAACTCGAAGATCTGACAGGCCAGCGCGACGCTGCGCAGGGGCAGGTTGACGATCTTGGAAACCGCGCGGCCGAGCTTGAGACGCAACTCGCCGACCTACAGGCCCAGTCCGACACCGCCCGGGCGACCGCGGACGAACTTGAACAGTCGCTCGCCCCGCTGCGCGAGGAACTCGCCGGTTACGAGGATCAGCGGGTGGCACTCGAAGAGACCATCGCGGCCCAGAATGAGGAGCTTGCGCAGGTCGGCACCCGGGTCGAAGAAGCCCGCCAGCAGGAATCCGAGATCCAGGACACGCTTGCCCAGCTGACGGAAGAGACGTCGCGCCTGACCAGCGAAGCCGCGGCAGGCGAAAGCGCGCTGCAGGATGCACGGGCTGCATTGGCGACGGCCATCGACGACCTTGCCGCGTCCCGTGAAGAGCAGGCCAGTCTCGATCAGCAGTCGCGCGAACTGGACCAGCGGATCGCCGACAGTACGCAGCGGATCGGTGACATACAGTCCGACCTGACCCAGATCGAACAACAGCGCACCGACCTTCAGGCGACCCTGCTCTCGCTGACCGAGGATGTCGCAGAGCGGTCCGCCACCCTCGCCGACATCGAACAGCGGATCGCGATGGCGATTGCCGAGAGCAACGCTCTGGCCGAACAGGCAGCGCCATCCGAAGAAGGCACCGAGGAAGGTTCGACCGACGCCACCGATGAGACCGCGCAATCGGGAGCCGCCAGTCCGGCGGCCGATGTTCCCGCGGAGGGCGATGCACCGCAGGACGGCTCCAATACGGCTGGCGACGGATCGACGGATGCGGCCGGCGCGGTCGCTGGCACGGAAACCGGAAATGCCGACGCCACCGCCGATGCACAACAAGATAGCGAGTCGGCAAGCGGCGATGAAGCCGCGGGCAGCGCTGAAGAGGAAAGTGCCGCAGGCAACGAGACAGAAGGTGCCGACGCCGAATCCGCACAGGAAGAGCCAGCCGAGGGTGACGATGCCGCGACAGGCGGCGATACTGCCACGGGCGATCAGGCGGCGAACGAACAGTCCCCGGATACGGCAGATGCGCCCACGGCAGCCGCCCAGAACGATGATGGCCAGGCTATCCTGTCCGGACCCACCGCGCCCAATATGGCCAACGATCCGGATCAACAGGTCGGCGTCCCGGATGCAAACGCCGGTGGCGAAGAGCCGACCGCCGACAATCAGGCCCAGGCCGAGCCGGAAGCCGAACCAGGGGCAGCGACCGGAGACCAGCCTGCCCAGCCCGCCCTGTCGATCTCTCCCGGGACATATGCTGCGGGTCAGACCCGCATCGAGCTTGGCGAAAACGGTGAATTCACCATGTCCCGTGACGGTGACGACAACTGGCTTTCCGGGATCTATGCCCTCGGTCAGGACACGCTGGAGCTTTCGGCGGCCGAGGGGGTGGTAGAAACCGCCGCTCTGCCAATGATCTGCACGATCACGACGGCCGACGGCGGATTTACCGTCGCCGACGACCAGACGGATTGCGTCCCGCTCGCCGGTTTGGAATTTGTGGAAGAGACCTCAGGCAACTGATCCGGCCATGACGATCGCGGGTGCCGCCGTGCGGCGCCCGCTGGCAGATTGCCCGTCGCAACAGCGATTGCGCCAAGCCTGCGGCGAATCACCTCACCCCCCACAGCATCCGCCAATTTGTGATCACACCATTTCGGCGTGTGATCACAAAAGCCGGAATTTCCCGGATAACCCCGCCGAATTGGCGATTGTGCCTTAAATTCCTGTCTTCGGCATGTCATGCAGGCAGCAAGTGTCAGCCATCACAGGGAAGCCCGCGCCATGAACATCCACGAATATCAGGCCAAGGCGCTGCTGCGCTCCTACGGGGCCCCGGTGTCTGACGGTCGCCCGGTGACGCGTGCAGAGGATGCCAAGACCGCGGCCGGCGAAATGGACGGGCCGCTCTGGGTGGTCAAGGCACAGATTCATGCTGGCGGGCGCGGCAAGGGAAAGTTCAAGGAGGCAGACGCCGGCGACAAGGGCGGCGTGCGCCTGACAAGATCCGTGGCCGAGGCGGCGGAAGAGGCGAAAAAGATGCTGGGCCGCACCCTCGTGACCCATCAGACCGGCCCGGCGGGCAAGCAGGTCAACAGGATCTATATCGAGGATGGCAGCGGCATCGAGACCGAAATGTATCTCGCCCTGCTGGTGGACCGGCAGACCAGCCGCATTTCGTTCGTCTGCTCCACCGAAGGCGGCATGGACATCGAGGAGGTCGCCGCCAGCACCCCCGAGAAGATCCTGTCCTTCGCCGTCGATCCCGCCGCGGGCTATCAGCCCTTTCATGGCCGCCGCATCGCCTTCGCGCTCGGACTCTCGGGCCAGCAGGTCAAGCAATGCGTCGGGCTGATGGGCCTGCTCTACCGCGCCTTCGTGGAAAAAGACATGGAGATGCTGGAAATCAACCCGCTGATCGTCACCGACAAGGGCGATCTAAAGGTGCTGGATGCCAAGATCAGCTTTGATGGCAACGCCGTCTATCGCCATGCAGACATCGCCGCCCTGCGCGACGAGACCGAGGAAGACCCGAAGGAGCTTGCCGCGAGCAAATACGATCTGAACTATATCGCGCTGGACGGCGAGATCGGCTGCATGGTCAACGGCGCGGGCCTTGCCATGGCAACCATGGACATCATCAAGCTCTATGGCTCGGAACCCGCCAACTTTCTTGACGTGGGCGGCGGCGCCACCAAGGAAAAGGTCACCGAGGCGTTCAAGATCATCACCTCCGACCCGCAGGTCAAGGGTATCCTCGTCAACATCTTCGGCGGCATCATGCGCTGCGACGTGATTGCCGAAGGTGTGGTTTCAGCGGTGAAAGAGGTCGGGCTCAAGGTGCCGCTCGTGGTCAGGCTTGAGGGTACCAATGTCGAGCAGGGCAAGGAGATCATCACCAGTTCCGGCCTCAACGTCATCGCCGCCGACGACCTGCGCGACGGCGCCGAAAAGATCGTCAAGGCGGTGAAAGGGTAGTCTCAGCACTTTTGCAATGATGATCCAAACCCTCCTTTCGGCAACGCAGCCCGTCGCCCAGAACGACCCCCGCATCGCGGCGATGGGGGGCCGGATCGCAACGACGTGTCCGCAGGTCGTGACCGGCCCGGGCACATCCAAAGGTGCGCGGCCGGTTCCCGGCCCGGCACCCGAGCCGTTGTTCTTTGAGCCGCCCGCAAAAAAGTTCCCGCGGATCGGCAGCTTCGCCACAGAAGCTCAGGTTTTCATCGTCCTTGAATACGACATGCGCGACTGCACGGTGTCGCTGAACCCAATGTCCGGCAGGGACCTTGAACGCGGAGCGGTGCGCGTTGCATTGACGAAAGCATTCGATGCGGTCGCTGACCTGTTCGTCACAGGCGGCCCCGAGGCCCGGACGGGTCACACAGCTCCGTTTCCCGTGCCGATAGCCAGGGCCGACAGCTGCGATGAATACCTGGCTGAGGGTCTGATTCCCGTTGGCGAATCCCAAGGCGTGGCATCCTGCGGCAACTGGGTCAGTCCCGCTCGATCTGCAACGCACGATCCGGCCGGTCGATCTACGATGATCCGCAGGGCCACCGTGCCCTATCTCGCGTCGGTTGAAGACTCTCGCCGGGCGGTCCTTCCTGTCGACGATTGGTCGCGCCCGGCCTGCTTTCCACTGACGCAAGCTGCGCGTCCCTGCCCTCCGAACGGACCATCGAGATGACCCGGCTTCCGACAGGCCCGACAATCCGATCAGGCCCGGCCCTCGCCGCGCTCGGCGCGATGCTGCTCGCCACACCGCTCCCGGCGGGCGAGGCGTCCGCCAGCATCGGCGCCTTCATGGCCCATTGTTTCACCAAGGGCATGACGCTGGAACAGGCCGAAAATCGCATGCGCGCCAGCACCGGCACGCCGATGAACGCGCCGCTGCCCTTTACGCTTGATTTCTACGACACCACGATTGCATCCGCACCGGACGTCAGACGCGGCACCGACCGGCGCTGTGCAATCACCTTGCCGGGCGATCACGGCGCGCAGGCAA
>JBGTLJ010000210.1:0-6497 GCA_041744175.1 Oceaniglobus sp.
GCTTTTGCGCCGGGACGTGCCGCCCATCCCCTGACGGCGCGGCACGGCGCCGCGGTCCGGATCGTCCTGTACTACAGGGGCAGGGGATGGCTTCGGGGTCGTCTGTCGGGACGGGACAAAAAGGGTCACAGGGACTGACCCTGCGGTCTATCCCAGAAGCAAGTCCACGCATCCCGCCTTCCCGGACAGAACGCCAGCGCCTGCGGCAGGGTTCACCTGAGCCCATGTTCGGCAAGGACAGGTCATTCCCGCCCCACCGCCTTCGCCGTTCCGGTCCTTTCGACGCGCGGTCGCCTCCTACTGCAGATCGCCGAAGGCTTCCTTCAGGCGGCCGACCGCCTCGACAACCCGGGCCCGCGGTGTAGCGATGTTGAACCGCAGAAAGCTTTCGCCGCCCTTGCCGAAGGTCGGTCCGGCATTCGCGGCGATACGTGCATCCTTGCTCACCCGGCGGGTCAGCTCGGCGCCGTCCATGCCGGTGCCCGAAAAATCGACCCAGGACAGATACGTCGCCCCCAGCGGCACCGATGCCAGCCCGGGAATGTCGGCGATTCCGGCATCGAACGCCTGCCGGTTGCCGTCGAGATATGTCATCAGACGATCGACCCAGTCCGCGCCTTCGGGCGAATAGGCCGCGGTTGCCATGAACAGCCCGAATGAATTGGGCGACATCCCCATTGCCGCCATCCGCGCCGCGAACCGCGTGCGCAGGGCCGGGTCGGCGATGATCACGTTGCCAACATGGGCGCCGGCGATGTTGAACGTCTTGGTGACGGCGGTCATCATCACCAGCCGGTCGGCGATGCCGTCGATATGGGCCATGGGGATGTGGCTGTGGCCGGGATAGACCAGATCGTGGTGGATCTCGTCGCTGACCAGGATCAGATCGTGACGGCGGGCGAAATCTGCCACCTGTTCCAGCTCTGTCCGGCTCCAGACCCGCCCGCCTGGATTGTGGGGCGAACAGAGGATCAGCATCTTCGCGGTGCCGTCCATCTGTGCATCCCAACGGTCGATATCCAGCCGGTAGGCACCGTCCTCCAGCGCCATCTCGCATTCCACCACGCGCCGTCCGGCGGCAGCGATGACCCGGGCGAAGGCGTGATAGACCGGGGTCATCAGAACGATCCCGTCGCCCGGAACGGTGAATGCGTCAACACACATGGCCGTGCCGTTGACCAGACCGTGGGTGGTGAAGATCCAGCCGGGATCGACCTGCCAGCCGTGGCGCGTGTCCATCCACCAACGGATTGCCGCCAGATAGTCGGAGCTGTCGCCGAAATAACCGTAGATGCCGTGATCCAGCATCGCCTGCACCGCGCCCTGCACGCAGTCGGGCGGGCGGAAATCCATGTCCGCCACCCACATCGAAAGCCCGTCGTCCCGGGGCACGCCGTAAAGCGGCTCCATCATGTCCCATTTGGCGCAATGGGTGCCGCGGCGCTCGATGATCTCGTCAAAACTCATTAGGGGTCCTCTGGAATGTTGCCGGATCACCCTAAGGCGGGGCATCCGGGCGTAAAGGGCTATTCGTCGGGCGCCAGGGCGAACAGCGTTTCGAGCGGAACACCCAGCGCGCGCGCCGGTTTCAGCGCGCAGGGGGTCAAAGGCACGACGACCCGGTTTTCGATGGTGTTGACGGCTATTTGGCTGACGGCGACCGCCTCCGCCATGTCGGTCTGGGTCAGCCCGTCCCGCCTGCAAAGGGCGCGCAGCCGCACCGCCAGCAGGCTCACCCGTCCCATTCCGGGGTCACGGCGCAGGGCAAGGTCGGCGACATCGCAAGGCGGCCAGGGATATCCGCAATCGCAACGGGGACTAAGCCGCTCGCGCGGTAGGGTGCCGGTTGCCGCCGTCTGGCGCTGATCTGAGCGTTGCACTTCTCTGATCGGGATCTTCGGCCTGACGATTGGGACCTTCTCAATTGTCGGACAAGGTTCCCATGGAGGAGAGAATGACACCGCTGCGCACGCGAATGTTCGAAGACATGCGCATTCGCGGGATGGGCGACAAAGCCCAGAAGGCCCACATCCGGGCGATCAAGGACTTCGCCGGGTTCCTGGGGAGGTCTCCTGACACGGCCACGCCGGACGATCTTCGCGCCTGCCGGCTCCACATGACCGACGCGGGCATCACGCCTCCGACGTTCAACGCCCGCATCATGGCGCTTCGGTTCCTCTTCGGCACGACGTGCGGCTGCGAGGAGATGCACGAGCACATGCAGTTCCGCCGTCAGCCGCGGAGGCTGCCTGTCGTGCTGAGCGCTCAGGACGTGGCCGAGATCATTGCGGCGGCCCCAGGGCCCGGGCTCAAGTACCGCGCGGCGCTCAGCATCGGCTACGGCCGGGGGCTCAGGGCTTCCGAGGTCTGCATGCTCAAGATCGGCGACGTCGTGCCGGAGGCGCGTCTTCGACACGACGACAGTTCTCGGATGCTGATCCACGTCGAACAGGGAAAGGGGCGCAAGGACCGCAAGGTGATGCCGTCGCCCGCCCTGCTCGAACTCCTGCGCGCCTATTGGCGCGAGGCTCGGCCCGCGGGATGGCTGTTTCCCGGAAAGCCCCGGATCAACCCGATCTCGCCGCGTCAGTTGAGCCGGGCCTTCCTGGCCGCCAAGCCGTTGGCGGGCATCACCGGGCCGTCCACGCTGCACACGCTCCGTCACAACTTCGCCACCCACCTGCCGGAGGGGAACACCGACGTGCGGGTGATCCAGGTCCTGCTGGGCCATGCCAAGGTGACGACGAGCGAGCGATACGCCCACGTCGCCACCAAGACGATCCGCGACATAGTCAGCCCGTTCGAAGCGCTGTCCCAGATCGCAGGGCGGGGTGAGCCGTCAAGGCCAGGGCCGGAGTGGACCGCGCCGGGGGTGTCCCAGCCGACGCTGGAGGTCGCTGACATCTTCCGCGCTCACGGCCCCGCGTGGCGGCGGGCCAATGCGGGGCATATTGGCCTGAGCCAGTTGAAGGTGATGTCGGCCATCGAGGCGTGTCGGACAGAAGCGCTCGGCGGGCATGTGGCGGCCTGCGCCAAGTGCGGACACCGGCACGTCGCCTGCAACTCGTGCAAGAACCGGCACTGTCCGAAGTGCCAGGGACCGGCGGCGCGGGACTGGATGGCGGCGCGGGCCGAGGACCTGCTGCCGGCAGAGTACTTCCACGCGGTCTTCACCCTGCCGGCCGAGATCGCCCGGATCGCCTACTGGAACAAGCGTGAGATCTACGGGCTGCTGTTCCGCGCCTTGGCCGAGACCGTCACGACCATCGCCGCCGACCCCAAGCATCTCGGGGCGAACGTTGGGATGACCAGCGTGCTCCACACCTGGGGCTCGGCGCTCACGCACCATCCCCATGTCCACATGATCGTCGCGGGTGGCGGTCTGTCGCCGGACGGCACAAGGCGGGTGCCCTGCCGCCCGGGGTTCATCCTGCCCGTCCGCGTCCTCTCCTTGCTGTTCCGACGGCTGTTTTTGGACGGGCCATCGGCGCTGCATCGCGCCAGCAGGCTGGCCTTCTTCGGCGATCTGTCGGAGTTGGCCGACGCGGGCGCCTTCGCCGCCTGGCTCACACCGATGCGCAAGACCGAATGGGTGGTCTGCGTCAAGCCTCCCTTCGGCGGCCCTGAAGCGGTGCTGTCCTATCTGAGCCGCTACACGCACCGGGTCGCCATCTCGAACGGTCGCCTCGTCAGCGCCGATGCCGACACCGTCGCGTTCCGCTGGAAGGACTACCGCAGCAAGCGAGGCGACCGGATGAAGATCATGCGGCTGGCGACGGGCGACTTCATCCGACGCTTCCTGATCCACATCCTCCCCGATGGCTTCCACCGCATCCGCCACTACGGACTGCTGGCCAGCGCCGCGCGCAAGCGCAACGTCGAGACCATCCGCCGTCTGCTCGGCACCAGGCCGCCCGCCCGAGCCGAGGCGACCGGCACCGACGCTGACCCGCCGCTCACTCTCAAGGAGCCATGCCCCGATTGCCGCGGGCCTATGCGGATCATCGAGACCTTCCGGCGCGGCGGGCGCCCCATGTCCCGCGCCCCGCCCCGACAGGCCGCCGCATGATGATAGGGCCATCCCCTCCACCGAACCCGATCCAGACCGACCCCTCGGTCCGGGAACACGGACACTGTACGCTCGACGGTCCCAACGGCCGAAACGGCGCGGGACCCGCATTGTCGCAGACTGTCCATCAATGCCCAGCGTGCCCTGCGGACCTCGGGAAAGACCTCACACACCGGGTCAGGGCGAAGCGCCGGGACAGAGCCGCGAACGACGCCGTGCCGCTTTCCTCATAGGGTACGGCCAGACCCCCGCGGCTTCCTCCTCGTCAGGTTGTTCAACGCGGGCCGCCACCGCAAAGGAGGCAACCGTCACCCCGCGGCCCACATCGAATAACCTCCAACGAGGCCGCCGTCCTACGCCCACAGGACACTGTCGGCTTTGCCCCGAAGATCAGACCGAACCGGACGCCGCGACGTTTACCGCTACCGGTGAGAGGCTACAGATCAGACGCATCGCAACGACGGAGCTTAAGTCCATGACCGACCCTCGATTTCCGATGTAACCTCCGGACCACAGACGACAGTCGAATCGAAGCCTCAAGGTTGCAAGGGGGCGATATTGCACTCTTTAGGCCACACGACTAGATCACTGCCATGGCCTTGCTCAACATCATCCTGCACCCCGATCCGCGCCTGAAAAAGACCGCAGCCCCCGTCACCGCCGTCACGCCCGCCCTGCGCACCCTTGCCGACGACATGCTGCACACGATGTACGACGCGCCGGGGATCGGCCTTGCCGCGCCCCAGGTCGGCACCCTGCAGCGGCTGATCGTGGCCGATTGCGTGAAAGAGGAAGGTGCCGCACCGCAGCCCATGGTGATGCTCAACCCTCGTGTGACCTGGGCGTCAGACGAGACCGCAGTCTACGACGAGGGCTGCCTGTCGATCCCGGAGCATTACGGTGAGGTCGAACGGCCGTCAGAGGTCGACGTGCGCTGGCAGGATCTGGACATGATCGAACGATCCGAACGCTTCACCGGGCTCTGGGCCACCTGCCTTCAGCACGAGATCGACCATCTGGACGGCAAGCTGTTCATCGACTACCTCAAGCCGCTGCGCCGTCAGCTCATCACCCGCAAGATGGTGAAGCTGAAACGCGAGCGGTTGCGCGCATGATCCTGCCGCTGCTGTTCTGGCCGGATCCGGTGCTGCGCCGGGTCTGCGCCCCGGTCACCGCGTTCGATGCCGCCCTGGCCGCCCTCGCCAAAGACATGCTCGAAACGATGTATGCCGCGCCGGGCCGGGGGCTGGCGGCACCCCAGATCGGCGATGCCCGGCGGATCTTTGTGATGGACCCGGACTGGAAGACCGGCACGCCCGCGCCGCTGGTCTGCGTCAATCCGGCGATCGTCGGCGCATCCGAAACCCGCGCCACCCGGCAGGAAGGATGCCTTTCGATCCCTGACACGCCGCGCGACGTGACCCGCCCCGTGGCAATTACCCTGACCTGGCAGGATCCCTCGGGGCAGGTCCATCGCGGCGATCTGACCGGCTTCGCCGCCACCTGCGCACAGCACGAACTCGATCATCTGAACGGCATCCTGATCCTCGATCACGCCTCCGCCACCAACACCGCCAAGGGCGCGCCGGACGGCGCGTGACCCGACGTCCGTTCCTGCGATGGCCCGACAGGCGGCTCGCTACCCCCGCCGCGCCCGTCGTCGGGATCACCGACGACATTCGAGCGATATGGCAGGAGATGATCATGGCGATGGACGCGATGCCGGGGGTGGGCCTTGCCGCGCCACAACTCGGCGTGATGCTGCGCCTTGCCGTCGTCGATGCATCGGACACCCGGGGGCAGGCGGTGCGCATGGCCAACCCCGAGATCCTGCACGCCAGCTTGACGCCCCGCCTGCACGACGAAGCCTCGCCCAACCTGCCCGGCGTCTCGGCGGTGGTGTCGCGGCCCCGCGCGGTGACGGTCCGATTCCTGAACGATGCAGGAGACGAGGAAGACCGCGATTTCGCCGGGCTCTGGGCCACCAGCGTGCAGCACCAGATCGATCATCTGGACGGCATGATGTACTTTGACCGCCTCAGCCGTCTCAAACGCACGATGTTGCTGAAGCGGGCTGCGCGTCTGCGCTAGGGCAGTCCGCCAGTGTCGCCGCGATGGCACCGGATCTTTGCACGGACCGTGTCCGGCGGTCCGGCAGGGCAGCACCGCCACAGGGTGTCGCGTCTTGACCCCATGCGACCCGGGTTTGCGCCGGTGACGTCGACACGATAGGACTGCGCGCCGGGATGCGGGGCGCGATCCCGAAACGCCCGGCACGATGACGCCGAAAGGGGTGCTGCATGCGGCTGATCTTCATGGGAACCCCCGATTTTGCGGTTCCTGTCCTCGATGCGCTGGTGGCGGCGGGGCATGACATCGCCTGCGTCTATTGCCAGCCGCCGCGCCCAGCGGGGCGGGGCAAGCGGGA
>JBGTLJ010000211.1:0-4882 GCA_041744175.1 Oceaniglobus sp.
GCAGACCCGCCCGATCTTGCCCACGTCGCCCGCGATCAGCAGCCGCGCGGTGCCGGTGGGGATGGTGCCGTCCGTCGCCAGCAGGTGGATCGCGGCGTCGTCGTGCCCGTCGATCTCTTCCGCTTCCGCCACCCCCTGTTCGTCGATGAACACGGTACGGCGCAGCGCGCGGCAGGCGGCCAGATCGTTTGTCACGGCAACGTGGATCACGCGAAATAGTCGTTCAGGATGCGGCGATAGACGGCCTTGAGCGTGTCGATCTGCGCAACCTCGACGGATTCGTCCACCTGGTGCATGGTCTGACCCACAAGGCCGAATTCCACCACCGGACAGTGCGCCCTGACGAATCGCGCGTCCGACGTGCCGCCGCTGGTGGACAGCACCGGGGTGACTCCGGTTTCCGCCCGTACCGCGGCCGCCACCAGATCCGACAGCGGGCCAGGCGGCGTGATGAAGCTTTCGCCTGACACCCGGATTGCCAGATCGAAGGTGATGCCGGTGTCGCGGGCCACGCTGTCGGCCTTGGCCCGCAGCCAGTCCGACAGCGCGCCGGAGGAGTGCGCATCGTTGAATCGGATGTTGACCGTGGCACGGCAGGCTGCGGGGATCACGTTGTTCGCCGGGTTGCCTGTGTCGACGGTGGTGATCGCAAGGGTCGAGGCGTCGAAATGCGCGGTGCCGTCGTCCAGGGTGTGGGACGCCAGTTGGTCCAGCAGCCGCATCATCGCGGGCAGCGGATTTCTGGCGCGGTGCGGATAGGCGGAATGGCCCTGTATTCCGGTGGCGATGAGATCGGCGGTCATCGCGCCGCGCCGCCCGATCTTGATCATCTCGCCCATGGTGTCCGGGCACGTCGGTTCGCCCACCAGACAGACATCCATCCGCTCGCCCGCCGACGCCATCCAGTCAAGAATCGCGGGCGTGCCATCGATGCTGCTGCCTTCCTCGTCGCCGGTGATCGTGAGCACCACGGCGCCGTCCGGCGGCGTTTCGGCAACGAAATCGATGGCGGCGGCGGCAAAGGCCGCGACGGCGGATTTCATGTCGCAGGCGCCGCGCCCGTACATCTTGCCATCCACGATCTCTGCGCCGAATGGGTTGTGGGTCCAGTCGGAGCGGTTGCCCACGGGCACCACATCGGTATGGCCGTTGAAGCCGAACACCCGGCCGTACCCGGCGTTGCCCCAGCGTGCGTGCAGATTGGCGATGCCGCCCCTGTCGCAGCGGGTACAGGTGAACCCGGCATCGGACAGAAGGTTTTGCAGCAACGTGATCGCGCCGCCCTCTTCAGGCGTCACCGACGGACAGCGGATCAGATCGGCGGTCAGGGCGACGGGATCGGTGGACATGCTGCAGGCTCCCTTGGCTGGCGTCGGGATACCGTCGGGCGCGCGCGCGCGCAATCCCGCGGCGGCCCATGCCGGATCGACCGCAGACTTGCGTGATATCGCCGGATCAGGTCATGCAACCGCAGCTTTCGGACAGTCCGATGCCGATTGGTCGTCCACGATGCCCCAAATTCCAAAGCCGAGTACCCATTGCCATATCGTCGCCCGAGACTCTAGGCTCCCGGGAACGGCAGGGTCAGGTTTTGGCGGCATCCTCGAAGAACGGGGTCATCTGCGCGACGATCACCGAATTTTCGCTCAGCGCCCGTGCCATCAGCGCCTGTTCTTCGTCGTCGATGTCGTGACCGTCGGCCAGCCGTTCATCCAATGTGCCATAGCCGGTGACGTCGAGCGGCGCCATATCGGCCTGTTTCAGGATCGCCACCGTTTCCCGAACTGCCTCTGCCTCATCGACCCCGCTAGCGTAGCACATCAGCGCGGCACCGCTTGCCCCCGCAGGCAGACCGTCGCCCGACTTGCGGCCGACCTCTACCAACAGGGTATAGACGTGATGCGCGCGCTCCGACTTTGCCATACGCAGGCAATGTCAGGAACGCGCGGCGGCGGCAAGTGTCAGCGCGGACGTCAGGATTTGACGGCGCGCCACCCGGCGATCAGGATGCAGGCGCCGATAAGCCCGACGATCAGTTGCGGCAACCAGGCGTTGGCGGGATAGATGCCCACCAGTCCCAGAATCAGGTTCAGCACCACGGCGCCGACGATCCCGAGGATGATGTTGAGGAGCAGCCCCGTGTCCGCCTTCATGATCATGCTGGCGATCCAGCCTGCAAGCCCGCCGATGATGATCGCCCCGATCAGTCCGATGCCCATGTCCGTTCTCCTTCTTGTATGTCAGATGACATGGCAATGTTCCGGAACCACGAATGGTTCCGTCGCCGCCGGGTCATGAAATCAGGAGCGACGGCGCCGACAATGCAACGGGGGAAAGACGGACAAGTGTCGGCGTCGAAACATGCATCGACACGGTCTACAGCTTTGCCGCCGCAGCCATCTGGGGTAACCGCGCCGACGCAATATTCCCAGCCCGGTTCGAACCGACGGTCATATCCGCCGCCGGGGCCGTCCGGGGGTGCCAGAAATCCGTTGCCCGCCGTTGCTCAGTCGCGCAGCAATTCGTTGATGGCGGTCTTGCTGCGGGTCCGTTCGTCCACCCGCTTGACGATCACCGCGCAATAGAGGTTCACGCCGTTCTTGCTGGGCATCGATCCGGCGACCACGACAGAATAGGGCGGCACCTCGCCATAGGTCACGCTGCCGGTGTCGCGGTCGACGATCTTGGTGGACTGGCCGATGAACACGCCCATGCCCAGCACCGATCCCTCGCGCACGATGCAGCCCTCGACCACCTCGGAGCGGGCGCCGATGAAACAATTGTCCTCGATGATCGTCGGGCCCGCCTGCATCGGCTCCAGCACGCCGCCGATCCCGACGCCGCCCGACAGGTGCACGTTGCGCCCGATCTGCGCGCAGCTTCCTACCGTGGCCCAGGTGTCAACCATGGTTCCGCTGCCCACACGGGCGCCCAGATTGACGAAGCACGGCATCAGCACCACCCCCGGCGCGATATGGGCCGATTTGCGCACGATGCAGTTCGGGACCGCGCGAAATCCCGCCTCGCGCCATTGGTTGTCGCCCCAGCCCGCGAACTTGCTGTCCACCTTGTCCCACCATGCACCGCCCTGGGGGCCGCCCGCCTGCATTGTCATGTCCTTGATGCGAAACCCCAGCAGCACCGCCTTCTTGGCCCACTGGTTGACGTGCCAGGTGCCGTCGTCCCGGCGTTCGGCAACCCGAAGCGCGCCGGAATCGAGGGCATCCAGCGTCCCCTCGATCGCCTCGCGGGTTTCGCCTGTGGTCGCGGGTGTGACGGTATCGCGCGCCTCCCAGGCGGCGTCGATGGCGGTTTCAAGGGCAGCGTGTGACATACGGAGGGATCCTCTGGGTGCTGTGACGTCGGGGTTACGGACCCCCGCGCGTCATAGACACGAAACCCCGACCCGGTGCAATCGCCGCCCGCCGTACCGCCCGACATGTGGCCGCCGAAAGGGCAACTGCCGCCTGCGCCGCGCCAGTCGGAGAACCGCCGCCCGCATCGCTGTCGTCCGGACCACCGCCGCCGGAGGCATACCCACCCCCGCCGGGGCGCACCGACCCTCAGTCGAGCGCGCGTGCCTCGTCCACCAGCATTACCGGGATGCCGTCGCGGATCGGATAGGCCAGATGTGCCGCCTTGCTGACCAGTTCAAGCCGCGCGGCATCGAACGACAGCGGCGCCCGGGTCTGTGGGCACACCAGCACCTCAAGCATGTGACGGTCGTAATGCGGCGCGTCGCTCACTGCATCAGACTTTCAGAGTCTCCCTGGCGAAGGGCAAATTCGATCAGCGTCACAAGGGTTTCGCGCCGTGTGGTCAGCGAAGGCGCCTCAAGCAGGGCCTGCTTGTCCTCTGGTTCGAATGGACACAGCATCGACAGCGAATTGATCAGCAGCTCGTCTTCGGCCTCTTGCAGCGAATCCCAGTCGGTCTTCAGCTCTTCCGCCTCGAAGAACCGCCCCAACAGCTTGAGAAACTGCTTGCGGTCGAAATCAGTGTCCTTTTCCACCGGCCCCATGTCGCGCGAAAACCCGTCCCAAGACACGTCGCACCTGGTGTAGGGGGCGAACCCGCTTGCCTCGCCGGTGACGCGGAACCGCGAAATGCCCGACAGCGTTATCATGTACCTGCCGTCTTCGGTTTCCGAAAACGCGGTCAGCCGTCCGGCGCAGCCGATGGCGTGCAGGCGCGGCGCGCTGGATTCCGGCACGTCGCGCGGCTGGATCATGCCGATCAGGCGACCGGGGGTTTTCAGCGTGTCGTCGAGCATCGCAAGATAGCGTGGCTCGAACAGGTGCAGCGGCAGTCGCGCACGAGGCAGCAAGAGCGCGCCCGGAAGTGTAAACATGGGCAGCGTCGCTGGAAGATCTTTGGTTTGGAACATTCCCGTGAGATAGGCCATTTCGCGGGTCAGGCAAATATCATCGACGAAAGCCTGCGTCGTCCGGTAAGCACGATCGGATCCTTGGCGGGCAATGCGTCGAAGATGGTGAAAAGCTGGGTCTTGGCGGCGCCGTCGTTCCAGTCGCGGTCGCGGCGGAACAGCTCCAGCAGCTCGGCCACCGCATCCTCGGTCAAGCCGTTGGCGTTGAGCGCGGTGGCCAGATCGAAGCGGGCCCGGTGGTCGTCTTCGTCCGCCGCCACGGCAGCGCGCAGATCGTCCAGCGGACCGGCATCCTGTGCCTGGCGCGCCAGCAGCAGCTGGGCGTGGGCGGCTTCCAGTTCCGGCGCGTGAGAGATGTCGGCGTCCGCGCCGTTCAGGATCGCCTCGGCCTGGTCAAGTTCGCCAAGGGCGATGTGGGCGCGCACCAGACCGGCGTAGGCGGTAGGGTTCTTCGGATCCTCGCCGAGGATCGCGGCAAAGGTCTGCGCCGCGTCG
>JBGTLJ010000212.1:0-20834 GCA_041744175.1 Oceaniglobus sp.
GCGCCATCGACCGGGCAGGGCACAGTCACAGGATCCTCTGGCGCCACGGGTCCGGCGATCAACGGCGCCGCTGCGGGTCGCGCATCCCGGTGTGCCGCGCGCGCCGTCTCGATCTTGGCAAGGCTCACCGCACTGCTCAGATCCCAGCCTCGTGAGTTCGCCCGCCCCGCAAACATCTGCGTGCCGGGTTTCACCGGCGCCTTGCGCGCGATCCGGGTGAACGGATCCGTCGCCACCTCTTCGGCCGGCACGTCCTCGTCCACGATCTGGTTCACGAAGGACGAATTGGCGCCGTTTTCCAGCAACCGGCGCACCAGATAGGCCAGCAGGTCGCGATGCGCGCCAACGGGAGCGTAGATGCGGCAGCGAGTCTTTTCCTGCTCCAGCACGATGTCGTGCAGCCGCTCGCCCATCCCGTGCAGACGCTGGAACTCGAACGCCGACCTGTCCCCGGCCATGTGCAGGATCGCGGCGACCGTGTGGGCGTTGTGGGTGGCGAACTGCGGATAGATCCGATCGGTCATACCCAGCAGTTTCGACGCGTTGCAGATATAGCTGACATCGGTCGCCGGTTTCGATGTGAAAACCGGAAACGATGCCATGCCCAGCGTCTGGGCGTGCTTGATCTCGGTGTCCCAATAGGCCCCCTTGACCAGCCGCACCATGATCCGGCGGTCCAGCCGCGTGGCAAGGTCGTGAAGCCACTCGATCGTCGCTCCGCAACGCAGACCGTAAGCCTGCACCACCACGCCGAATCCATCCCAGCCGGACAGGTCTGGATCGGCCAGAACCTGCTCGATCACCTGCAGCGACAGGGTCAGGCGGTCCGCCTCTTCGGCATCCACGTTGAACCCGATGCCAAGCCGTGCCGCCTGCCGCGCCAGGGCCGTCACGCGCGGCACCAGTTCGTCCAGCACCCGGTCCGTCTGCGCCACCTCGTAGCGCGGATGCAGCGCCGACAGCTTGACGGAAATTCCGGGGTTGGAGCGGATATCGCCATGCACTGCGGCCTTTGCCATCGCGTCGATGGCGCGCGCATAGGCAGTGGTATAGCGCGCCGCATCCGCCGCCGTGCGCGCAGCTTCGCCCAGCATGTCATAGCTGTAGGTGTATCCCCGCGCCTCCATCCGGCTGGCCCGGTCCATCGCCTTGTCCATGGTTTCACCCAGCACGAACTGGCGGCCCATTTCCTTCATCGCGCGGGCCACTGCGGTGCGGATCACGGGTTCGCCCAGACGCTTGACCGCGCCGCGCAACGTGCCCACAAGGCCGGGTTTTTCCTGCTCCAGAACCTTGCCCGTCAGCATCAGCGCCCAGGTCGACGCATTGACCAGCGAAGACGATGAATGGCCCAGATGGGTGCCCCATTTGCTGGGCGCGATCTTGTCCTCGATCAGCTCGTCGATGGTATGGGCGTCGGGAACACGCAGCAGCGCCTCGGCCAGACACATCAGCGCGATGCCCTCATCGGTGGACAGCCCGTATTCCGCCAGAAACACCTCCATCAGCCCGGGTTTCGCCGAATTGCGGATCGCCGTGACCAGCCGCGCCCCATGGTCGCTGATCGCGGCGCGCGCGCTGCGCGACAGCGAGGCATCGGCGATCAGGGCGTCCAGCGTGGCATCGGCATCGGCGTACTTGTCGGCCGTGAAGGTCTGTTCGGGGGTATGGGATGTGTCGCGCATGGGATGCTCCTGATCGGAAAAGTCTGCGGTGCTTTTGTCCCATGTTACGCAAGATCCATCGTGACTGCTGACCGAATATGCCCCATGGTCGGGCGATTGGACTGAATCGGGGTGCGTTTTCGATGCAAACGGATGATGCCGATCTGGATCGCTTCGATCGCGCGATCCTGGCGATTCTGGCCGTCGAAGGCCGGATAAGCGTCACCGATCTGGCCAAGCGGATCGGCCTTTCCAAATCGCCCGCCCAGACCCGGCTCAGGCGACTGGAAAGCGGCGGGGTGATCACCGGCTATCGCGCCCAGATCGATCCGGTGCGCGTCAGGCGTGAACATGTCGCCTTTGTCGAAGTCAAACTTACGGATACCCGGGAAGCGGCGCTGAGCGCATTCAACGCCGCCGTTCTCGGAGTGCCCGAGATCGAACAGTGCCATATGATTGCGGGCGCCTTCGACTACCTGCTGAAGGTCCGCACTGCGGACATGGTCAGTTACAGGGCCATCCTTGGCGAACGGATCTCGTCCCTGCCACACGTGGCCCAGACATCCACCTATGTCGCGATGGAGGCGGTAAAGGATACCGCACTCTGAAAGCCGCTCAGGTCTGATGCGACATCGCTTTGACTTGACAGAACGCGCCGACTGACGATCCTGAACGCATGAGACATGCCGCGTTCTTCATGATCATGATGGCCCTGCCCGGATCGGTCGTTGCCTGTCCGCAACTGCCTGACCGGACCGCGGAAATGGATGCCCTAATCGCAGCGGCACGCGCCGCGCCGAATGAAATGGCGGGGCGTGACCTTGCTTCCAGAATGTGGGAAATCTGGACGACGGCCCCCGATGAGATCTCTCAAGAAATGCTGGACAGGGGAATGAAGGCGCGCAGAAGCTCCGATATGCTCGGCGCACTGGCTGCTTTTGATGATCTTGTCGCCTATTGCCCCGATTATGCCGAAGGATACAATCAGCGCGCCTTCGTGAGATTCCTGACCCAGGATTACGCAGCCGCGGTCGCAGACCTCGACAGTGCGATTGACATTTCACCCCGGCACGTGGCGGCCCTGTCGGGACTGGCGCTCAGCCTGATGGGTCTGGGTCGGGATGCGGCGGCACAAAAGGCACTCCGTGACGCGCTCGACCTCAATCCATGGCTGTCCGAGCGCAGTCTGCTCCGTCCGCTTGAGGGGCAGGAACTCTAGCTGCCCGGTTGTGCGGATAACGCCGTCGAATCGCCGTGAAGCACATGCCTTGCAAGGCTGAACATCCCGGCTTGGCGGGCATGGTGAAATGGCAGACGGGTGGCACTTCGAAACTCCCGCCGAAGGTGTCCGGGACTGGGCTGCGCACCACCCCTTGCACGTTGCGCGCTGCCGGTGTATCGCGCCTGCACTTCACAGGTGGGGCTTGGGCCGTTCGGGGAGACATCCCGCAACGGTCCGCCGGTTGAGCATGTGCTCTGATGGCCCCGCCGAGGCGCAAACCGGAAAAGGATATTGGACATGGCGCTCCCCGAGTTTTCATTGCGTCAGCTGCTCGAAGCTGGCGTTCACTACGGTCACCAGACACAGCGCTGGAATCCGCGGATGCAGGAATTCATCTACGGTGACCGAAACGGCATCCACATTCTCGATCTGACACAGACCGTGCCGATGCTGGATGCGGCGCTGAAGGTGATCCGTGACACGGTGGCCAAGAACGGCCGTATCCTGTTCGTCGGCACCAAGCGGCAGGCACAGACCCCGATCGCCGAGGCTGCCGAGAAATGCGCGCAATACTACATGAACCATCGCTGGCTGGGCGGCACGCTGACCAACTGGAAGACGGTGTCGCAATCCATCAACCGGCTCAAGATGATCGACGAGAAGATGGAGCAGGGCGCCGAGGGTCTGACCAAGCGCGAGCGTCTGAGCATGGAGCGCGACCAGACAAAGCTGAACGCGAGCCTCGGAGGCATCCGCGAAATGGGCGGCGTGCCCGACCTCATCTTCGTGATCGACGTCAACAAGGAAGACCTTGCCGTGGCCGAAGCCCGCAAGCTGGGCATTCCAGTCGTTGCCGTGGTCGACAGCAACTGCTCGCCCGACGGCATCGACTATATCATTCCGGGCAACGACGATGCGGCCCGCGCCATCGGGCTTTACTGCGATCTGGCGGCGCGCGCCGCGCTTGACGGAATGTCGGCGCAAATGAGCGCCGCGGGCGTCGACATGGGGGCCATGGAAGAGGCCGCCGCCGAAGAGGTGCTTGCCGAACAGCAGGCCGTCTCGACCCCGGTCGGCGACACGGAGATGACGCAGGCCAACAGCGGCATCGCAAAGGATGCGCCCTACGATCTGCAGAACAAGCCGGTCGCGCAAAAGATCTGATCCGGGGCGTCGTCCCACCGTCACAACCCTGTCCCCGAAGGCGGCCTTGCCTGCCTTCGGTTCCGAACCGTTTCAAAAAGGAGAGCTAGGCCATGGCAATCACCGCTGCACAAGTGAAAGACCTGCGCGACACCACAGGTGCCGGCATGATGGATGCCAAGAAGGCGCTGACCGAGACGGATGGCGACATGGACGCCGCGATCGACTGGTTGCGGACCAAGGGTCTTTCGAAGGCCGCAAAGAAAAGCGGTCGCACCGCTGCCGAGGGACTGGTCGCGGTCAAGGTCGAGGGTGGTCGCGGTATCGCCGTCGAGGTCAATTCCGAAACGGATTTCGTCGGCAAGAACGCCGAGTTCCAGAAGATGGTGGCGGACATCGCCGGTGCTGCGATGAATGTCGAAAATGTCGAAGCGCTCAAAGCCTCCGACCTCGGCGGCAGGCCGGTGGAATCGGTGATCACGGACGCCATTGCCAAGATCGGCGAAAACATGTCGGTGCGCCGTATGGCCGTTCTGACCGGCGAGACGGTTGTATCCTACGTCCACAATGCCGCGACCGACGGCATGGGCAAGATCGGCGTTCTGGTGGCACTGTCGGGGCCGGACAACGGCATCGGCAAGCAGGTCGCCATGCATATTGCAGCGACAAACCCGGTATCGCTGTCCGAAGCCGATCTGGACCCCGCGGTGGTCGAGAAGGAGAAATCGGTCCAGATGGACATCGCCCGTGAAAGCGGCAAGCCCGAGGCGGTGATCGAGAAGATGATCGTCGGCCGGATGAAGAAGTTCATGGCAGAGATCACGCTCCTGGGGCAGCCGTTCGTAGTCGATCCGGATCAGACCGTCGGCGCAGCCACCGAACAGGCGGGCGTGTCGATTACAGGTTTCGTGCGGCTCGAGGTTGGCGAAGGCATCGAAGTGGTGAAAGAGGACTTTGCCGCCGAAGTCGCGAAAGCTGCCAAAGGCTAGCGAGTGTGAACCGTGTTGACACAAAGAAAGGGCGTACCCGCCAGTACGCCCTTTCCCGTCTCTGTCTCGGGAAGGTGACATGCTTGGCTCAGGAGCATATCACCACTTGATGCGGCAGCCACATGGGGATGAGGTTTGGGCCGCGCCGAGCATTCGCCCGAAGTCGAGAATTTGTCACATGCAATCACCAGATCGCCGGATCGACCTGAACGCGCACACCGGCTGTACATTCACTTTCAGGGCGAAAATCCTGAAACTAAGTACAATTATGAAAAAGTGCTTCCCTGATCTTGGGGAAAACAGTCAATCCCTCTCTCTGGCGTTCCATGGGTTCTTCTGCTTAAAAGGTTAACAGATTGCCAGCGAGTAAGCAAGAACTTGCCGATCAAGAAATCTTTACTGAATCTTCTTTTTTTTACGCTTTCAGCGCTCCAGCACAAAGATCTGATTCTGGAACGAGGCTTTCAACACGGCTTGGGCCGTCGTTTCCACATCCAGCGCCTCGCGGGCCAGCCGCAAATGTTTTTCCACTGTCGCGGCCGTCAGGCCCATGATTTCGGCCGTGTCCTGGGTGGTCTTGCCGTCGCGTACCCATTCAAGAGCTTCTTGCTGACGTTTTGTCAGCTGCCGTGACGGGCTGGAGTAGGGGAGCTGGATCAGTTTCAGATGGACGACATTGTTCATCACAATGATTTCGCGCCCGTGATCGGCCCAGATCTCCTCGACCTGGGATTGGTGAATTCCTCGCCGTGCGGTCAGGGCGATGGCACCCTTGTTGCGGATGGATGCGTCGCGAAAGCTGATCGAATATCCTGCAGTGACGCCATGCTTCACGTTGAAGGCGATGACCTTGCGCTCGCTTGCGCTCATGCTGTCGATGTTGTCTGCCCACCAGCCCCAACTGCAGGCGCCCGTGTTGCGCAGCGCCCAGTTCACCATCGGCGCATTGAAGTACATGCCGCTGTTCATGAAACCGTCCACGTAATTTGAATCGTGGTTCGTCATGACCAACAGATCCTCCCGGTCGCCGAACCCCGATGCCGTCCGAAACCGTGTGAAGCCGTAGATCAGCCTGTCAAAGCCATAGGTCGCCATCTTTTCACAATGCAGTTGCCAAACGTCTTCCACCGTCGTGGCATTAGTCAGGGATTCAAGATGTTCGATCACTGTTCAAGCTCCAAAAGGTGGTTTGCCATGGCCTGAAGCGCAAGATCATACCCGTGCGGACCGAACCCGCATATGAGTCCGATGGCGACCTTGGCGATGAAGGACGGATGACGAAAAGGCTCGCGGGCGTGCACATTCGACAGATGCAGTTCGATTGTCGGAATACCGGTCGAGGATATGGCATCCATCAGGGCGATGGACGTGTGGGTATAGGCCCCGGCGTTCAGGATCATCCCGGCATGAACGCCCCGGGCGGCGTGAATCGTATCCAAAAGCACACCTTCGTGGTTCGACTGCACGAAGGTGATCGCCAGGGACAAACGATCCGCGGTGCGTCGTGCGGCCATTTCGATTTCCGACAGGGTGGTGCGCCCATAGACCTCCGGCTGTCGCTGTCCAAGCAGGTTCAGGTTCGGTCCGTTCAGGATCAGTACCGAATGCATCCGATTTCTCCTGTCTGACCTGTGCGTGACACCCCGGTGTCGCTGCAAGGCCCTTGCACGCCGTTCGTAGTCCAATAACGCGGCATGTCATAGCTTCCGCGTCAGAAATTCGCCAAAGGTCCGTCAAAGGGGTCTGGCTGCGGAAGCGGGGCGATGCTCGACCATAGACAGGACGCTGCAAGTCGAGGCCGCCGAACCGCGCTTTGACCGATAAGCAAGATTATGTTAACTCAGGACCGATAGCTCGGATCGATGCCATCGAGTTCGGATTTCAGATGTTCAAAATGCGCATCTGCCATGCCGACATAGTCCTTCTATCCCAAAGCGGTTCTTGCAGCGATTTCGTCCGGCATCACCCGTAGCGGTTGTCCGCTGCCGCGCGCCAGAAGGACGGTCTGGGCAGCACGTTCGAAATAGTAAAGTTGTTCAAAGGCCCGGGCGACAGTGCTGGCGGTACAGGTCACGCCGTGGTTCGCCATCAAAAGCGTGGAGTGACCGTCGAACGCGGCGGCGATCCGCGCGCCTTCGGCGGCATCGTCGGCGATGCCGCCGCAATCGTGATCGATGGCGAGATCGCCGAAGAACCGTGCGGTGTTCATGTCGATGGGCGGCTTCGACGGATCCCCGAGCGTTGCAAGCGCGGTGGCGTGTGGCGGATGGGCGTGCAGGATGACCCGTGCGGCGGGCTGCATCCGGTGCAACGTGCCATGGATCGTCCATGCCGATGCATCGGGCGCGTCGGGTCCGTCCATCACTGTGGCATCATCGACGTCGAGAGCGAGCAGGTCGCTGGCACGAATGGTGGAAAAGTGCCGCCACTTCGCATTCATGATGAACCTTCGCCCATCCGGCGAGATCGCCGCGGTCGGTATAGGTTTCGCGAAGGTATCGCGTGCCGCTGCTTGCGGAATAGGCGGCGCGACCGTGGACGATACGGTGGTTGTCGAAGGTGATGCATTCGCCGGCGCGCAGGGAGAATCGCATCAGATACCGGTCCAGCTGGAGCATCTTGCCGAAACGGATGAAGGCCGGATAATAATCGTCCAACACCGACTGCGGCAGGTCGAACACATCAGCCATGTGCTGGCTGATCGTCAGGCCCGACACCTGGCCGCGATCGTCCAGTTCGATCACGTGCTGACGGGAGCGCATGTCGTAGCTGTCATGTTCGTTGCAAAGGGCACGGCCAGTTCGCTCAAAAGTCCGAACCCGCCCGGATCCGCGATGCGGAAATCATTGGCGGCGGCGATCCCGTCGGCGAACAGGTTCTGACCGCCCTGAACCGAATTGGCCCCACATCCGCGGAGGCAGCAGGACTGGGCAGACAGGTGATCACCACGTCGCAGGCGTGCATCAACTTTTCGGGCGACTGCCCGTCGTGCGCGCCGCGCGCCACGAACCCCGCAACAAGTGTAGCGTCGAGATCGTGGACATGGAGCGATGTGTCGTGGCGCAGCAGGCTGCCTGCGAGCTTGCCGCCGACATTGCCCAGTCCAATGAAGCCTATCTGCATCGCGCGCCTTTCGGTTGAGTGACCGGGTTCGACACTAGGGGGTCCGGGCCGTCGGTGGAAAGCCCGTATGTCGATAAGACGCCGTGCCCGTCCCTGCCCCGGGGCATCGCGGCGCCACACCGCGCCTTCCTTCTCGACTGCGGTTTCGGGTCCCGAACAGGCGCCTCTTGCTCAGGGCCGGGCGCGGGGTGGGGACGTTGCGGCCGGATGGCAGTACGTGAGCACATGTCGGCCAGAACATCTATCCGAACATCGTCTGCAGATCGACGGTGCATACGGTGTTCAGGTCGTCGCGATGCCGCGTCAGGAACCGGTCCGCGGCAAGGCGTCCGGCCTTTCGCAGGCGCGACACGATGACCTGCGTCGCGATCGTCTTGGTCGCCACACCGAGCGTGTTCATCAGGTCGTCGTCGGAGATCATATGGATCAGCACTCGCTTCATCGTGCCTTCGGGCATTTTCCCGTCCTCGAGAAGCCGCTGCACGAAACGTATCGCGCGCAGTTCGCGCAACAGTGACGTATTGAAGCTGATCTCGTTGATACGATTGGCGATTTCCTGTCCCGTGACCGGCAAGGACGTTCGTTCGAGCGGGTTGATGTTGACCACGACGATGTCATCGGGAAAGGCGGTGTCGTAAAGGGGAAACAGCGCCGGGTTGCCTGTGTAGCCGCCATCCCAATAGGCTTCGCCGTCAATCTCGACCGCCCGGAACAGGGTCGGCAGGCAGGCTGAGGCGAGGATCGCGTCGGTGGTTATGGCATCGCCCGTGAATATCTTGATCTTGCCGCTTCTCACGTTTGTCGCACCGATGAACAGGACGGGGCCATCGTCGGCGCAGACCTTTCCGAATTGCAGCTTGTCTATGACCGCGCGCAGCGGATTCCTCAGGCCGCTCACCCCGATGTAGGGGCTTGTGGCGCGGGTTCCCGCGTCGATCGCCAGATATGCTGGCGAGGCTTCCAGCATGGCGCTGAAGACCCGGGTGGGAGGCGCCAGAGACGCGATCCATTCTGCCACCGCAATGTCGGAGATACCGGAAATCTCGCTCCAGATCCAGTCGAGGGTATCGCGGGCCCCCTGCCGCCCGTTGGTCAGCATTCCCGCCTTGAGCGCGGCGGCGTTCAGTGCGCCGGCCGACGTGCCGGAGATTGCCGCAATCTCGATCCCGTCATCTTCCAGAATGCGGTCGAGAACGCCCCAGGTGAACGCGCCATGCGCGCCGCCGCCCTGCAAGGCCAGATTGATCCGTCGCTTGCCCATATCAGTGTCCGCTTTGCCCCTGGATCGCCCTGTGCCGCCGCGCGACGCGCGGTTCCGGCGCGAGATGCCCGACACCTTCCGTCATTGGCCCCTTGAGCGCGGAATGGCAATCCGTGGCCGGCATGGAGACCCGTGGCCAACCACGCGTCGATTCGCCCCGAGGGATCTGACCGTGCGGCCATCCCTGCCCCGGTTCTGCGATGGGTCGCCGTCAAACGGCCGTTCCATGGCGACAGGTCCCATGGGCGGACAAATGCTCAAGCTTGCAAGGCCCGCTGAGCGCAGCGCATTCCGCCGAACCAGGTCCACAGCACCCTGCAAGCTTGCCCGGCCAAACAAAAAAACGCCCGCACAAGGCGGGCGTTAAGTTATTGAGGCAGGTTTCATACAGGCAAGAAACCTATCGAGCAGTGTCATCTTTATAGACAGATCTGGTTCGGCATCCAAGCTAAAAGTTTGAATGCATACAATTAGCGCCATAGGATCAGCATCCTAACCGACAGGACGAAGGAACGGACTCGCCATGAACCACAAACGGAATTGCGCCATCCTGTGCCTTTGGTTTTTTGCCGTGGCGATTCTTTCCGCATCGGCCGTCACCGGCGCGCCGTCACATGGCATTGCTATGTACGGAGACCCCGCAAACCCACCGGATTTTGTGTCCCTGCCGTTCGTCAATGCCGATGCGCCGAAGGGTGGACGCATCGTTCAGGGTGAGGTGGGAACATTCGATTCCCTCAATCCGTTCATTCTGAAGGGCACTGTGCCGTGGCAGTTACAGTTCCTCGCGTTCGAGTCCCTGATGACCCGCAGCTATGACGAACCCTTCACGCTCTATGGTCTGCTGGCCGAATCGGTGGAAACGGACCCTGACCGTGAATGGGTCGAATTCACCCTGAACCCCAAGGCCAGATTTTCCGATGGCACCCCGGTCACAATCCAGGATGTGATGTGGAGCTATGAGACGCTGGGCACCCAAGGGCACCCGCGCTATCGCGGGACATGGGACAAGGTCGCGCGGATGGAGCAGACCGGCGAGCGGTCGATCAGGTTCACGTTCAACGTCGCCGACCGCGAACTTGCCCTAATCATGGGGATGCGGCCGATCCTGAAGAAGGCACAGTGGGAGGGACGCGATTTCACCGCCAGCGGGATCGATTTTGTGCCGATCGGAACTGCACCATATGTGATCGATGCGTTCGATCCGGGCCGTTTCGTGTCGCTGAAGCGCGATCCGGACTACTGGGGCCGCGATCTGCCGGTCCGGCAGGGAACCAACAACCTCGATGAGGTGCGCATGGAATTTTTCGGGGATGCCACGGCGATGTTCGAGGCGTTCAAGGCCGGGATCCTCACGACAATGCGCGAAACGAATGCCGAGAAATGGAAAACCCGTTACGACTTTCCCGCCGTCCAGTCCGGCGCGATGACAAGGTCGGAAATTCCGCACGAGCGCCCGACGGGGATGCAGGGTCTGGCAATGAACACGCGAAAGGCGGTTTTTGCCGACTGGCGGGTGCGCGAGGCGATGATTCAGGCCTTCAACTTCAAATTCGTCAACCTGACCCTGAACGGCGGCACGCCTCCGCGCATCACGTCGTATTTCGCCAATTCCGAACTGGGCATGATGCCGGGGGCGGCTCCTGCCCCGGTGGCGGCCCTGCTCGCGCCTTTCGCGGACACGTTGCTGCCCGGTGCGCTGGACGGCTACGCGCTGCCTGAGGGCGACGGATCGGAGCGCAACCGCAAGAACATCGGCGCCGCCATCGACCTCATGGCGCAGGCGGGCTGGACGATCCAGAACGGTGCGATGAAGAATGCCGACGGCATCCCGTTCAGTTTCGAGATCCTGCTGGATCAAGGTGCCGGCGAAGCCCAGCAAATCGTCGATCTGTTCCAGTCGGGATTGCGGCGCATGGGGATCGAGCCGAAGATCACGCAGGTCGACGGCGCCCAATATGTCGAACGCACGACCCGGTTCGATTTCGACATGGCCTATTACGTTCGCGGCCTGTCATTGTCGCCGGGCAACGAACAGTATCTTTACTGGGGCACGGAGGCTGCCGACACCGAGGGTTCGCGCAACTGGATGGGCATCAAAAGCCCCGCTGCCGAAGCGATGATCGACGCGATGCTGAACGCGCCCGATCACGAGGCGTTCGTGACGGCCACCCGCGCGCTGGACAGGGTGCTGACCTCGGGGCGCTACGTTATCCCGATCTGGTACAATCCAGTGTCCTTCATTGCCCATTCCAGCCACCTCAAATATCCAGACACGATCCCGATCTACGGCGACTGGCAGGGATTCCAGCCCGACATCTGGTGGTACAAACCCTGACTGACCCATTAGGGCTGAGCGGATTGCGCCTTCCGGGACACACGGTCTCCCATCAAGGGTCGGTGCGCACGATCCGGCAGCCACAGTGCCCCGTCGGACCCAATGTGCGGTCCTGCAACGTTCGTGCCTTGGGATGGATCGCGGACGCCGTTGCGGGGGCATGCGGGTACGGTCGTCTTGCCAAGCAAGCAAACGGGGCCTAGCCATGGCAAATGTGCGATCCGCGCCCTGCCCCGTTCAACCTTGCCGCCCATGTCCTGTCACAGGCATCCGCGCGGTCGGACGCGCCCGCACTGTGTATTCTGTCGGGCACGGATCCGGAAACCTGGAGCTTCGGGCGGCTCGAGCGGACGGTCAGGGGCGCCGCCACCGGGCTCAGAAATCTCGGGCTTGAACCCGGTGACCGGATCCTCATGCGGCTCGACAATACCGTTGATTTCCCGGTTCTCTATCTCGCGGCCCTGGCGGTTGACCTGATCCCGGTTCCCACGTCTGCGCAACTGACTGTCGCAGAGATCACCGCCCTGGCGGCGGCGTTGCGCCCAAGGCTGACGGTTGCAGCACCGGGCATCGCGCTGCCGGATGCGGGCAGAACGCCGGTGTTGACGCTGGCCGGTTTGCGCGATCTGTCGGACAATCCGCCCGCCGACTATGCCATGGGCAATCCCGAACGACCCGGATACATCGTTTTCACATCAGGCACTTCGGGCAAACCGCGCGGGGTGGTGCATGCCCATCGCGCGATCCTTGCGCGGCGCGCGATGGTGACGGGCTGGTATGGCCTGTGCGATCGGGACCGGATGCTCCATGCCGGTGCCCTGAACTGGACCTATACCCTTGGCACCGGGCTTCTGGATCCATGGACCGTTGGCGCAACCGCCCTCGTCCCGGCGCCAGGCACCCGACCCAGAGATATCGCCGCCCTGCTGGCCCTACATGGTGCGACCCTTTTCGCGGCGGCACCGGGGGTCTATCGACAGATGCTGCGCGGGTCCCTGCCCCCGCTTCCGGCATTGCGCCACGGGCTGTCGGCAGGTGAAAAGCTGCCGGAAGCGACACGGGCCGCATGGCAACGCGCCACCGGCACCGACATCCATGAGGCGTTCGGCATGTCGGAATGTTCGACGTTTCTGTCAGGCAACCCCGTGGCCCCTGCCCTGCCGGGCACGCTGGGACGCGCCCAGCCCGGGCGGCGGGTTTCGATCCGGGGCGACGACGGCGAGGCGGTGCCGGGAACATCGGGCACAATCGCCGTATCGGCCGAAGATCCGGGATTGATGCTTGGCTATCTGGACGACCCCGCCGCGACGCAAGAGCGGATGCGCGACGGCTGGTTCCTGACCGGAGACATCGGCGCGATGGACCCGGACGGGACGGTTCGTTATCTGGGCCGTGACGATGACATGATGAACGCCGGCGGCTTTCGCGTGTCGCCCGTCGAAGTGGAACAGGCGCTGGCCGAATTTCCCGGCCTAGAGGACGCCGCGGTCGTGGAGGTGACGGTTACGGACGACACATCCGTTATCGCCGCGTTCTATACGGCATCGGCCGATCTGGACGATGTCGCCCTTGCAAACCATTGCGCTGGCCGTCTGGCCCGCTACAAGTGCCCGCGCCTGTTTCGGCGCATCGACGGCATCCCGAGCGCGGCGAACGGCAAGGTGATACGCCGCGCCCTGAGAGAGAGCTTCGACAAAAGGATACCGCCCAGATGAAACTCGACATCCTGTCCGACCCGATCTGTCCCTGGTGCCTGATCGGCAAGACATGGCTGGACCGCGCGCTGGAACAGCGCCCCGACCATCCCTTCATCGTGGAATGGCACCCTTTCCAGTTGAACCCCGACATGCCGCGCGACGGCATGGACCGACGCGCATACCTGGAGGCGAAATTCGGCGGCAAGGATGCCGCTGTACAGGTCTATTCGCGGATCGAACAGGCGGCGGAAAGTGCCGGCATCCACATCGACTGGTCCCGCATCACCCGCACCCCCAACACGCTTGACGCCCACCGCCTGATCCACTGGGCCGGGCTGGAAGGTCGCCAGACAGCGGCCAAGAGCGCGCTGATGAACGGCTATTTCCGCGAAGGCCGGGACATTGGCGATACCGGCGTGCTGCTGGATATCGCCGAGAAGATCGACCTTGACCGTGCGCTGATCGAGAGATTGCTGGCGGGCGACGCGGATGCGGCCTAGATCCGCGCCCGCGATGCCAATGCGCGCGAACGCGGAGTCACCGGCGTGCCGACCTTCGTGCTGGCCAACACCCACGTGCTGCAAGGCGCGCAGGCCACCGATCTGTGGCTGAAGGTGCTTGACGACATTGCGGCCCAGACTGCGGTGACGCCGTGAGCGTCCCGCGCCGCGCGCTGGGCCAGAACGAATTCATCGCGCTGATGGCGATGATGATGGCCTCGGTCGCGTTTTCCATCGACTCCATGCTGCCTGTGCTTCCAGAGCTCGCCACGCAGCTTTCCCCCGATGCGCCGAACCGTGCCCAGCTCATCATCACGTCCTTTGTCATGGGCATGGGAATTGGCACGTTCTTTGCAGGCCCCCTGTCCGACGCGATCGGCAGGAAAAAGATGATCCTGATCGGCTTTTCGCTTTACGCGGCGGCGGCCATTCTCGCGGCCTTTGCGCCGACTCTCGAGACGATGCTTGCGGCGCGGGTCGTTCAGGGTTTGGGGGCGGCGGCGCCGAGGATCGTGTCGACGGCGATGATCCGCGATCTCTACGAGGGGCGCCGCATGGCGCAGATCATGTCCTTCGTGATGATGATCTTCATCCTGGTGCCGGCAGTGGCGCCGTTCGTCGGATCGCTGATCATCGCGGCGTTCGGGTGGCGCGCGATCTTTGCGGCGTTCGTGCTGTTCGCGCTGGTCGGCGCGACATGGATGGCGTTGCGCCAGCCCGAAACCCTGCCGCCCGAACGTCGCCGTCCGCTGGCCATCGCGCCGCTGCGGTCGGCATTTCTCGAGGTCATGGGCCACCGGATGGTGCGGCTCTACATCCTGGTGCTGGCGCTGGGGTTTGCGCAACTGTTCGCGATGATCAGTTCGATCCAGCAGATATTCACCGATATCCACCTGCGCGCCGACACATTTCCCCTGTGGTTCATGGCGATGGCGATCCTGTCCGGCGGCGCGACGATCGTCAACGCGCGGCTGGTGATGCGGCTGGGGATGCGGCGGCTGACCATTGCGGCCTTTTCCACCCAGACCGTGCTGTCGGCTCTCATGATCCTGGCCACCCTGTCCGGCCTGATCCCCGCCACGCTGGCGTTTCCACTGTTCTTCGTGTGGACCGTTTCGGTGTTCTTCATGGCCGGATTGTCGTTCGGCAACCTCAACGCACTTGCGCTGGAGCCGATGGGACATATCGCGGGGATGGCGGCATCGGTGGTGGGTGGCGTAGCCACGGTCCTGTCGGTGCTGATTGCTGCCCCCATCGGGTTGGCGTTCAACGGCACCACCTTGCCGCTGATGCTGGGCACGTTCACCTGCTCTGCCCTTGGCTGGTGGTTCATGCGCTTTGCGCGAGAGGTCGATCCCGCGCCGCGGCGCGTGGTGCCGGGCCTCTGAGCGGCGGCGGAAATCAGACCTTGGCGCGGGCGTGGCGCGCAAGGCTCTGCGCGATGGCAAAGGCGCCCTTGATCTTGTCGGCGGTCTTCGTCCAGTCGCGCAGCACCACGATGCGGTTGTCCTTGACCTTGGCCTGACCATCCTGTTCGGCGATAAAATCGACCAGACCGGCGGGATTGGGGAACTTGTCGTTGTGAAACATCAAGGTCGCGCCCTTTGGCCCGGCGTCCAGCCGGGCAATGCCCGCCCGTTTGCATTCGCCCTTGATCCGGATCACCAGAAGCAGCGTGTTGACCTCGCGCGGCAGCTTGCCGAAACGGTCGATCAGTTCGGCGGCGAAACCTTCCAGCTCCACCTTGGTGGTCAGCCCCGACAGACGGCGATAAAGGCCAAGCCGGGTGTCGAGATCGGGCACGTAATCCTCGGGGATCAGCACGGGCACGCCAAGGTTGATCTGCGGCGCCCATTGCCCGTCGTCAAAGCCGTCGGTCAGCCCTTCCAGCTCGCCCGCCCTGATCTTTGCGATCGCCTCTTCCAGCATCGACTGGTACAATTCGTATCCGACTTCCTTCACCTGCCCGGACTGCTCCTCGCCCACCAGGTTGCCCGCACCGCGAATGTCGAGATCCTGGGAAGCGAGGGTAAACCCCGCCCCCAGGCTGTCGAGAGAGCCGAGCACGCGCAGGCGCTTTTCCGCGGAAGGCGTCATCTTGGTGCGCGGTTTGGTGGTGAGATAGGCATAGGCGCGGGTCTTGCTGCGCCCCACCCTGCCCCGGATCTGATACAGCTGGGCCAGGCCGAACATGTCGGCGCGGTGTACGATCATCGTATTGGCGGTGGGAATGTCGAGGCCGGATTCCACGATGGTGGTGGCCAGCAGCACGTCATATTTGCCGTCATAGAATGCGTTCATCCGGTCATCAAGCTCGCCGGCCGCCATCTGACCGTTGGCCGTGACATATGTCACCTCGGGCACGTTATCGCGCAGGAACGTCTCCATCTCCGGCAGGTCGGTGATGCGGGGCACCACCATGAACGACTGTCCGCCGCGATAATGTTCGCGCAGCAGAGCCTCGCGCAGGGTGATGGTATCGAATTCCGATACGTATGTGCGGATGGCCAGGCGATCCACGGGCGGGGTGCCGATGATCGACAGGTCGCGCACGCCGGTCAGGGACAGCTGCAGGGTGCGCGGGATCGGTGTGGCGGTCAGCGTCAGCACATGCACATTGCTGCGCATCTGTTTCAGGCGTTCCTTGTGGTTGACGCCGAAATGCTGTTCCTCGTCGATCACCAGCAGGCCCAGATCCTTGAACCGGACCGATTTTGCCAGCAGCGCATGGGTCCCCACCACGATATCGACCGTGCCGTCGACGATACCCTGACGGGTCAGAGCCGCATCCCGTGCGGACACAAAGCGGGAAAGCTGCCGCACCTCGACCGGAAAACCGCGAAACCGTTCGGCGAACCCCTTGAAGTGCTGGCGCGCCAGCAGCGTCGTCGGCGCGATGATCGCCACCTGATGGCCGCTGAGGGCCGCGACAAAGGCCGCGCGCATCGCCACCTCGGTCTTGCCGAAACCGACATCGCCACAGATCAGCCGGTCCATGGGCACGCCGGCGGCCATATCGGCCAGTGTGTCGTCGATGGCGGATTGCTGGTCGTCGGTTTCGGCATAGGGAAAGCGGGCGCAGAACGCATCCCACATGCCGTCGGGTGGTTCCATGATCGGCGCGCGGCGCAGCAGGCGTTCGGCGGCGATGCGGATCAGGCGGTCGGCAATGTCGCGGATACGCTGTTTCAGGCGCGCCTTCTTGGCCTGCCACGCGCCGCCCCCGAGCTTGTCGAGCAGACCTTCCTCGTGGCCATAGCGCGACAGCAGTTCGACGTTTTCCACGGGCAGATACAGACGGTCGCCGCCCGCATATTCCAGCAGGATGCATTCGTGATCCGCCCCCAGCGCCTGAACCACCTCAAGCCCGCGATAGACGCCGACGCCGTGATCGACATGGACGATCAGATCGCCCGGTGACAGGCTTTGGGTTTCGGTCAGGAAATTTTCGGCGCGCTTGCGCTTTTTCGCGCTGCGGATCAGCCGGTCGCCCAGCACGTCCTGTTCGGAAATCACGGTCAGCGACTTGCCTTCGAACCCGTGCTCAAGGCCCCAGACCGTCAGGAACAGACCGCCCTGTCCTTTGGGGATGTCGCGATGATCGGCGACAAGGACCGGATTGCCAAGCCCTTCGTCCTCAAGCAGACCGCTCAGACGTTCGCGCGCGCCTTCGGAGTAGCTGGCGATGACGACCTGAGCGGCCCGGGATTTCGCGCGAACATGGTCCGCCAGAGCCCCGAAAAGGCTGACGCTTTCCTGCTGGCGCTCTGGCGAGAAATTGCGCCCGATGCGCCCGCCTGCGTCGATCACGCCGGGGCCGGTGGGCTGGGGCAGCGGGTTGAGGTGCAGGGCGCGCCGTCCGGCGATGGCGGCGCTCCAGGCCGTATCATCGAGATAGAGAAGCCCCGGCGGCGCGGGCTTGTAGACACTGTCGAGCCGCTTCTTGCTTTGCATGGCGTCGCGGCGGTTGTCGTACTGGTCGGCGATGCTGTCCCAGCGTGCCAGCCGCATTGCGGTGCTCTGGTCGTCCAGTATCCATGATGCGTCCGGAAGATAGTCGAACAGGGTTTCCAGCCGGTCATGGAAGAACGGCAGCCAGTGTTCGATGCCGGAATGCTTGCGCCCGGCTGAAACCGCCTCGTACAGCGGATCGTCGGTGCCTGCGGCGCCGAACTCGATCCGGTAGTTCTGTCGGAACCCGGTGATGGCGGCATCGTCGAGGATCACCTCGGACACCGGCGCAAGGTCGATCACAGACAGCTTTTCGGTGGTGCGCTGGTTGCCGGGATCGAACCTGCGGGCGCCGTCCAGAACATCGCCGAACAGATCAAGCCGGACCGGCCCCATTTCGCCCGGCGGCCAGACGTCGATGATGCCGCCACGCACGGCGTAATCCCCGGGTTCGATCACCGACGGCGCCTGTGTGTATCCCATGCGCACCAGAAAATTGCGCAATTCCGCCTCGTCGATACGTGCGCCGACCCTGGCCGAGAACGCGGCCCTGCGCAAAAGTTCGCGGGCGGGCACGCGTTGCGTCGCGGCATTGAGGGTCGTGAGCAGAATGAACGGACCCGGCATTCCGTGGGCCAGGGCCGCCAGCGTCGCCATCCGGGTGGCGGAGATGTCGGCATTGGGAGAGACCCGGTCATAGGGCAGGCAATCCCAGCCCGGAAAATCGATCACCGTTGCGGCCGGTGCGAAGAATTGAAGTGCGGCCCGTGTTGCCGCCAGCCTCTTGTCGTCTCGCGCCACGTGGACGACCGCACCGCCCGCCCGGGCCAGTTCCTCGGCGATCAGTCTGGCATCGTAGCCTTCGGGTGCACCGCCGACGGTGATATGGCCGGGGTCGGGCATGACACGCTGACCTGGGTTCGCGATACGCACCGTCAACCTCCCATCGGCCCGACGTTGAGGTTCTGGTACATTCCCCACATCGCGGTGACGAAGATCGACACGATGCCGATCGCTTGGGTCATGGTGCGCTGACGGGTCAGCCGCTTGCGCAGCACCTCGCCCAGGGCATTCTCCGTGTCGATCGCCTTGGCCGTCGAGATCGACAGTGCCCCCACCATGGTCAAAGGAAATGCCATGAGGAACACCGCCTGGGCAAATTCGACCCGGTACCAGAACGCCATTATCGCCAGCCCCGACAGCAGCATCGACGCGAAAGACACCATGCCAAGCCCTGTCACCTTCGCGATGTAAAGCAGCCGGTTGGCGTTGACCCGGCCCACCATATCAAGGTCGGCCGCCGCCTGCCCGCCATACCGCCGCGCCCGCGTCACCATGTCGAAGGGCACGCCCAGAACCCAGTGCGACGCGGTGGACCAGACGGTGGCCAGTGCGATCCAGTACCAAAGGTTCGAAAACGACCGCGTGTCGATCAGCTCAAATACGGCCGTGTACCAGTCCACGCATCAGGCTCCGGGGTGGGTGCGATCCGGCGCGACCCTACTCAGGGGTGCAGGCGATGACCAGCCCCGATCAGAAGGCTTGAGGTAGGGTGCCATCCATGCCACCAAGGCCCGCGCCGCAGGAGATCATCCATGACAACCGCCGCCTTTCCCGCCGCCCGGTTCCGACGCCTGAAATCCAGTCCCGCGCTGCGTGCGCTCAGCGCCGAGAACCGTCTGGGCGTCGGCGATCTGATCTGGCCGGTCTTCGTGCGCGACGGCGAGGACATGCGCGAACCCGTCAGCTCGATGCCCGGGGTGGAACGGCTGTCGGTGGATCTGCTGGTCGAGGCGGCGCGCGCGGCGGGCGATCTGGGCATTCCCGCGATCTGCATCTTTCCCTATACCGATCCGGCCCTGAAATCGCAGTTGTGCGAAGAGGCGTGGAACCCTGACAATCTGTCGAACCGCGCGATCCGCGCGATCAAGGCAGCGGTCCCCGATATCGCCGTGATGACCGACGTGGCGCTGGACCCCTACAACGTCAACGGACACGACGGGATCGTGCGCGACGGGATCATCGTCAACGACGAATCCGTCGAGGCGCTGGTCAGGATGTCGCTGGCCCAGGCCGAAAGCGGCGCCGACATCCTCGGGCCGTCCGACATGATGGACGGGCGGATCGGGGCCATGCGCGCCGCGCTCGAGGCGTCGGGCCACCAGAATGTGGCGATCATGTCCTACGCCGCGAAATATGCCAGCGGGTTCTATGGGCCATTCCGCGATGCGGTGGGGGCGACGGGGGCACTGAGCGGCGACAAGAAGACCTATCAGATGGATCCGGCCAATTCGGACGAGGCGCTGCGCCTTGTGGAGCGCGATCTGCTGGAAGGCGCCGACATGGTGATGGTCAAGCCCGGTCTGCCCTATCTCGACATCTGCCGCAGGGTGAAGGACCGGTTTGGTGCCCCGACCTATGCCTATCAGGTTTCGGGCGAATACAGCATGATCCAGGCCGCCGCGGCAGAGGGCTGGATAGACGGGGCGCAGGTGATGGTGGAATCTCTGATCGCCTTCAAACGCGCGGGGTGCGACGGAATCCTGACCTATTTCGCACCGGCGATGGCACGCGCGCTGCGGTAATCCGCAACGTCAAACGAGGTTTTGCACGGGCAATCCTAGTCTGAAAGCCCCAGGGCGGCACATTCCGTCAGGCAAGCGTCATGGCACCACAGGACGCTCTCCGCTTCCGGCTGCGGTGGTGCCGCACCGGATTCCGCCCTTTCGGCGCTGTCGTGGCGTGGGGGCATACCAACAGGTGACAAGAGAGCGTCCATGCGTTAACTTATCTTCAGAACGGTCGCATAAGGCCGTCGATCAGGCACATCGGCAGTAAAGGCGAAGCAGACATGAACATCATCACCCGGCGCGCGGCGCTTGCGGGCGCGGCATCCATGGCGGCGCTGGGTGCCGCCTGCTCGAACGGTCTGGGAAGCCGCGGCCC
>JBGTLJ010000213.1:0-4859 GCA_041744175.1 Oceaniglobus sp.
CACCGGGCGCCCCATCTGCCAGGCCAGTTCCGGCACCACGTCGTCGTTCATCGCACCGACCGCCTCGACCCCCGCCATGACCAGTGCCGCGCGTTCGGACACCGGTCGGCGCGCCCAGTCGTGCTGTGCCTCGCGGGCACGGGCCACGGCGATGCCGGCATAGGTGAAGGCCAGCGTTTCGCGTTCGGCATAAAGCGACCCGTCGATCGGGGACACACACTGCAGGACCTTGCTCATTTCGGAACGCTCCCGGGGCCGCGCCCCGATTTGAACTCGTTGACGTTGGGGCAGGCCCCCGGGATGGTTGTCGCGATCAGGCGCGTTCGAACCCGCGCGCAATCTCGTAATCGGTAACTGCGCGGTCGAAATCCTCCTGCTCGACCTCTGCGCAGCGCAGGTAATGATCAACCACGGCGGACCCCATGGCAAGACGTAACATGTCTGAGTTGCGAACTGCCGATGTGGCATCCCGCAGGGTCTTTGGTATTTCAGGCACTTCGGCGCTGTATACGTCCCCCTTTATGGCGGGTTGCAAGGTCAGACTTTCATCAATTCCCGCGATTCCGGCTGCGATCTGCGCGGCGCAGGCCAGATAGGGGTTGATGTCCGACCCCGGGATCCGGCATTCGACGCGAACGCCCTTGGTGCCGACGGCGACAAGGCGGAAACCGGCGGTGCGGTTGTCCACGCTCCAGGCGGTCTTGGTGGGGGCGAAGGTGCCCGCGACGAACCGCTTGTAGCTGTTGACATAGGGTGCGAGGAACACGGTGGTTTCCGGAGCATAGGCGATGAGGCCCGCCATGTAGGCGCGCATCAGTTCGGACATTCCCATGTCGCCGTCCGGATCGTGAAACGCATTTTCCCCGTCTTTCCAGAGGCTCTGGTGAATATGGGCCGCCGATCCCACCTTGTTACTGTGCCATTTGGGCAGAAACGTGGCGGCATGCCCCTGCGCCCAGGCGATGTCCTTGATGGCCTGCTTGGCGATGGTGTGATGATCGCAGCAGGCCATTGCCTCGGCATATCGGATGTTCAGCTCTTCCTGACCGGTTTCCGCCTCTCCCTTGGTGTTCTCGATGGGGATGCCGGCGGCGAACAGGTGGTTGCGGATCGGCCGCATCACCGCCTCTTCGCGGGTGGTCTGGCCGATGTTGTAATCCTCGTTATAGGCCGAAATCGGTGTCAGGGTCTGGAAGTTGCCGCGCCGGATGGTGTCGTAGCTGTCGGCGAACAGGAAGAATTCCAGTTCGGTGGCCATTTTCGCGGTGAACCCCATGGCACTGAGCCGGTCCAGTTGGGTCTTCAGGACCTGCCGGGGCGAATGGGGGACCGGTTCATGGGTGTGGTGATCCAGCACGTCGCACAGCACCATCGCGGTGCCGTCGAGCCAGGGCATCGGGCGCAGTGTGTCCAGATCGGGGCGCATGACATAGTCGCCATACCCATGGCGCCAGCTGGTCGCGGCATAGCCATCGGGCGTGGCCATTTCCAGATCTGTGGCCAGCAGGTAATTGCAGCAGTGGGTTTCGGCATGGCTGGTTTCAAGAAAGTTGCGGACGTGAAACCGCTTGCCCATGAGACGGCCCTGCATGTCGATCAGGCAGACCAGCACCGTGTCGATGGTTGCGTCGTCGGCCATCTTGCCTAGGGTTTCGAGAGACATCTTGGGCATTTGCGGTCCTTGGATCGAGGAGATTACGGCTTGGATGATATTAGATCGAACATCCGCCCGACGACAACGCCGGGCCGCCCCCCTTCAACCGCCCCCAAGGCGCGAGGGCTGCTGCCCCGCCCCTAGGTGCGTGAGCAGCCCCATTTGATCGCCGGTGAGAGGTCAGCCGTAGCGGTACGGCCGCCCCGCCTTGGCCATGTCGGCGTTGTACTTCTTGAAGATCTCCACCACCTTTGCCTTCGTTTCGCTTTCCGCCGCGATCTCGTCCCAGAACACCAGCGCTGCGTCCTCGACCTGCTGCCATTCCGCATCGGGAATCGTTGTCAGCTCCAGCTTTTCACCGTGGACCCGCAGCGACGCCTCGCCGCCCCAGTACCACCACTGCCGGTAATAGTGCGACTGGTCGCAACAGACGCGGAACAGTTCCTGCAGATGCGGCGGCAATTCGTTCCAGCGGTCCGCATTGGCAAAGAACGACCCGGCCCAGGCGCCCGAGATGTTGTTGGTGAGGAAATAGTTCGTCACATCGGCCCAGCCGACGGTGTAATCCTCGGTGATCCCGGACCACGCGATGCCGTCCAGCTCGCCTGTCTGCACCGCCACTTCGATGTCTTCCCAGGGCAGCGTGACGGGCACGACGCCGAACTGTTCCATGAACCGCCCAGCGGTGGGGAAGGTGAACACCCGCTTGCCCTTCAGATCCTCCAGCGACCGGATCGGCTCGACCGTGGCGAAATGGCAGGGATCCCACGCACCCGCGCTGATATGCTTGACCCCGACCTTGGAATATTCGGCGTCCCAGATCTCGTTCAGCCCGTACTGGTTGAACAGTACCGGCACGTCGAGGGAATAGCGCGACGCGAACGGAAAATATCCGCCGAACACGGTGACTTCGGTGGGCGATGCCATGCTGTCATCGTCGGACTGCACCGCGTCGATGGTGCCGCGTTGCATGGCGCGGAACAATTCGCCCGTTGGGACAAGCTGGTCGGCATAGAACAGCTCGATCTGCATCTGGTCGCCCGCGATGGCGTTGAAGCTTTTGATCGCCGGGTCAATGACGTGTTCGGCCAGCGCCGGGCCCGCATAGGTCTGCATCCGCCAGGTGATCGTCGATTGCGCGATGGCGGGCGCGGCAAGGGCGGCGGGGGCGACGGCGGCGCCTGCGATGAATTTTCTTCTGGTGGTCATATGTTCTCTCCCGAAGTTGGTTTCTTGTTAATTGCCATAGACATATCCGGGCAGCCACAACGCGATGCCCGGGAACGCCATGATGATGGCCAGCGCCACCACCATGATGCCCACGAACGGAATGATGGAACGATAGATATCGGAAAGCGAGACCTGATCCGGGGCCATCGCCCGCATCAGGAACAGGTTGTAGCCGAAAGGCGGCGTCATATAGGCGATCTGCGTGGTGATCGTATAGAGGACGCCGTACCAGATCAGGTTGAATTCCAGTGCCTCCACCAGCGGGATGTACAGCGGCGCGACGATCACCAGCATCGCGGTATCGTCCAGAAACGTGCCCATGATGATGAAGCTCAGCTGCATCGCGATCAGGATCGTCCAGGGCGACAGGTGCATCTGTTCGGTGAACAGAGTCTCGATGGCGTTGACGGCACCAAGCCCGTCGAACACCGCGCCGAACCCGAGTGCGGCGAGGATGATCCACATGAACATGCACGAAATGCCAAGGGTGTTGCGCACCGAGTTCTCGAACACCTCGCGCGTCATGCGGCCCTTGGCGGTGGCGGCGACAAAGGCGGTCATCGCTCCGATGGCCGAGGATTCCACAAGGCTGGTCCAGCCGTTGACAAAGGGCACCATCATCGCGCCGAAGATGAACAGCGGCAGCAGCCCCGCGCGCAGCAGGCGGAATTTCTCGCGCCGGGGGATCTGCGCCAGTTCTGCGGCCGGGATGACGGGACCAAGGGCCGGGTTACGGCGGCAGCGGATCACGATATAGGCGATGAACAGTCCCGCCATCATCAGACCCGGCAGGATCCCCGCCAGCCACAACTGCCCCACCGGCTGGCGCGCGATCATCGCGTAGAGGACCAGCACCACGGACGGCGGGACGAGGATGCCAAGGGACGATCCGGCCTGTATGACCCCCGTCACCATCCGCTTGTCATAGCCGCGCTTCAGCAGTTCGGGCAGCGCGATCGTGGCGCCGATGGCCATGCCCGCGACCGACAGGCCGTTCATCGCCGAGATCAGCACCATGAGCAGGATCGTCCCGATGGCAAGGCCCCCCTGCACCGGCCCCATCCAGACATGGAACATGCGATAGAGGTCGTCGGCGATGCGGCTCTCGCTCAGCACGTATCCCATGAAGATGAACATCGGCAGGGTCAGCAGCGGATACCATTTCATCAGCTTCATCGCGGCGGCAAAGGGAATGTCGGCCCCGCCGGTGCCATAGAGCGCCACCGCACCGATGGCGGCAACGGCGCCGATGGCCCCGAAGACCCGCTGACCGGTCAGCAGAAGCAGCATCATGGTGCCGAACATCAGCAGGGCGATGTTGGACTGCGCCATCAGATCGTGCCCCCGCGCAGCCGGATCACGTCCTTTATCAGTTCCGAAATCGCCTGAAGCAGCATCAGCGACAGGCCTGCAACCATGATCACCTTGATCGGCCAAAGGTAGGGGCGCCATGCGGTCGGCGACCGCTCCAGCCGGCCGATCTCCTCTCCGCCCGTCAGCAGCCGCGCGAAATACCCGATATAATCGGTGTTCCAGTAGCCCAGCGAATAGGAGAGCGAGCCCAGCCCGCCGTAGAGCAGAACCCCGAGATAGAAGAGCAGGAAAAAGACGGTGAAACAGTCCACGGCGGCCTTCCGGCGCGGCGACCATTCGCCATAGAGCAGGTCCATCCGCACGTTGCTGCCCATCTGGATCGCGTAGGGACCGCCGAGGATGTAATAGGCGACCATGGCGAACTGCGCCATTTCCAGCGTCCAGGACACCGGCAGGAAAAAGGTTTTCGAGACCGAGGACCAGAGCAGGATGCCGACCATCACGAAGATGCCGTACATCACGATGCGTCCGATCCGGTGGTTGACGCCGTCCACCACCGACACGAAACGCCGCGCGGCAGTCAACGGCGGGCCGATCGGCGCACGGCGGTCCGGGCCGGGTGCGGCGATCTGACGATGGCCGATTGCGCGTTTCCTGCGCC
>JBGTLJ010000214.1:0-2156 GCA_041744175.1 Oceaniglobus sp.
GCAGGCCTGGCTCGCCGACGTCATCGCTCGCATCTCCGATATGCCGGTCTCGCGCCTGCACGAGTTGCTGCCGTGGGAATGGGACGGGGCCACGCCCCTGGTCAAGGTCGCTTGACCGCGGCCTCCAGCGAATGCTTACCGATGATCGGCAACTTCGGGATATCGCGCTGGCCCATCTTCGACGTTCGGCGGAGCCGCTCCTTGCCGCCACTCGAATGCTGTCTGGGCGCAAGGTCGCACCAAGCTGCAAAATCACCGCCTTTCAAGAATGAAAGTCAGGCATCCCGTTTCGCTTGCGGCAGCGTTTCCGGCGGAAACGGGGGGTGGAATCTGCGACAATGGTCGAGTTTGTGCCGCTGTTTTCATCGAAGGGTCGCAATTTGCCTTTGCGTGCGGCGAAGGTGCGGTAACATTGCCGTCATCAATCAACAATAAAACAGGGAGCCACCCATGTCTGTGAAACCTCCGCTGATGGACCTGCCGATCAAGACCGCCGAGCGCGGTTTCTATCGCGGGTTCAACATCGACGTCACTGTCGCCAGCAAGATCATCATCAGCCTGTTGGTGGTCTGGGCAATTTTCTGGCCGATTCAGTCCGGTGCCGTCCTGAACGGGTTGAACGGTTTCATCCTGGGCAATTTCGCGGCGTGGTACATCTGGGTCGTGGGGCTTTTCATCGTCGTCTGCCTTGGACTTGCGCTTTGGCCGACGGCCGGGCGGATGAATCTGGGGCAAGAGGGCGAAGGACCCGAATTCACCAACTTTTCATGGTTTTCGATGATGTTCGGGGCCGGCATCGGGGTCGGAATGCTGACCTGGGCGGTGGCCGAGCCGATCACCCATTTCGGCAACAACCCCGAGGTGATCCAGGGGATCACCACCGCCGGTTCTGTCGACAATATCGGCATGGCCTACAAGTGGTCGTTCCTGCACTGGGGGTTCAGCGCCTGGGCCTGCTATGCGGTCACCGGCCTGTCGCTTGCGTTCTTCAGCTATCGCCGGGGGCTGCCGCTGACCATCCGGTCGGCCCTGACGCCGCTGTTCGGCAGCCGCCTGTCGGGCAATCTGGGTCATCTGATCGACATCGTCGCCGTGGTCGCCACCATCCTCGGTGTCGCGCAGACGCTGGGCTTCGGTGTCGAACAGCTGGTCGCCGGGCTTGGGCGCATCGGCATCGGCGGGCTGGCACAGCCGGTGGGTGCGGTAAATGATGCCGGTGACAGCATCGCAGGGGTCCCGACGACCTTCGGCATCGTCATCGCGCTTGTCGTGATCATGGGGGCATCGACCCTGTCGGCGCTTTCGGGTGTGGGCAAGGGGATCAAGTGGTTGTCCAACATCAACATGGTCCTGTCCATCGTGCTGCTGGGGTTCTTCATCATTTTCGGTGCGACATTCTTCGGTGCCTCGGCAATGATTTTCGGAATGTGGGAATATATCACCGCGCTGCCATGGCTCAGCTTCAATGTCTTCGGGTCCGATGGCGTGGAGGGCAGCGAATCCTTCCTTCTGGCGCAATGGCAGGGCTGGTGGCCGGTGTTCTACTGGGCCTGGTGGATCGCCTTCGCGCCGTTCGTGGGGCTGTTTCTTGCGCGAATCTCGCGCGGGCGGACGATCCGCGAATTCGTGCTGGGCGCGATGATCGTGCCCGCGATCATGTGCTTCGTCTGGTTCGCCTGGGCCGGAGGCACCGCGATCGACCTTGAGCTCAACGGCGATGCGAACGGCGTGATCTTCGATGCGGCAAACGGCGACAAGATATTCGCGATGACGGCATTCATGCTGGAGCCGATCTCGTCGCTGCTCAGCTGGGCCATGGCGGTGCTGATCGTGGTGTTGCTGATGACGTTCCTCACCACTTCGGCGGACTCTGCCATCCTGATCGTCAACACGATCAACGCGGCGGGTGACGAAGGCCCGAAGGCGCGGCCTCACATCCTGTTCTGGGGTGCGGCGCTGGGGCTGGTCGTGGCGGGGCTGCTGATTTCCGGCGGGACATCGGCGATCCAGACGGCCATGGTGATCGGCGCGCTGCCGTTCTCCATCGTCATGGTGCTGATGTGCATCGCTTTGATCAAGGCGATCTACAACGACGGTCGGCGTAAGGCGGCGGGGGTGCAGACGATCGCCACGCCGCAGGCCGCGCCGGCCGAGTG
>JBGTLJ010000215.1:0-7355 GCA_041744175.1 Oceaniglobus sp.
CGCGACCGAATGGGTCGGTCCGTGGAACGATTTCTTCCTCAAGCTCTACGAGGCGGCGCAATACTATTACTGGCCGGGGATGCACGAACCCGCCAGCCAGGTGAATCTGGGGATGAACGCGCAGTGGTGGTCGGCGCTGTCGGACGGCGACAAGCGGCTCATCACCGTGGCCTGCGCCGAAGAGAACGCCATGCAGCCCGCCGAGACGAACTACAACAACGGCATATACCTCAAGCGGCTGATCAACGAATACGGCGTGGAACTGCGCGAGTTCAGCGACGACGTCTACGAAGCGTTCGGCGATGCCGCGACGGAGGTCATAGAGGAAACCCGCGACCACAGCCCGCTCGCGGCCGAGATCATCGACAGTTTCATTGCGGTGCGCGACAATGTCGGCGTCTGGAGCAACTATTCCGACGCGCCCTATGTGGCCAAGCGCAACCGCTACCTGAAGCTCTGACGGTGGCTTATGCCGACCGGCCTGCGATGTGCGGGCCGGTCGGGTTCGGTCCGGACCGCGCCGTAGGACCGGACCGGGCCGCAGGCCAGGTTGAACGGCGCAGGTGGGAATTTCCGTATGACTGAGATTCAGGGCGCGCCCGCGCCGATCGTCCGCGCGTTCGGATGGGTCATGCTCGCGACGATGACGGCGTTCCTGTTGAATGCCGTCCTGACATTCTGGCTGGGCTTTCCGGGCATCGGGGCCATCGCCGAAGACGGCGGGGTGTTTGCGATCCTTCAGGTGCTGATCTATGCAGCGGCCTGCGCACTGGCGATTGTCTGGGTCATCCGTACGCCCGGAACGACGCTGCGGGCCGACGCGGCGCGCATCACTTCGGCGAATGCGTTTCTTGTACGCGCGGCATTCTGGGTCGTCCTGTTGGTGGGGCTGGTGGACGCCGCCATCTCGTTTCTGCGCGTCAGCGACATGCTTGACGGCATCATCGGCCCCGCGTTGGCCGGCAATCTCGGCCGGGCCGAGTACCGGGGACTTTACGTCCATGTGCCTCTGATCGTGCTGGGGATCGTCGTCGCCGCTTTCACCCGGACGCTGGGGTTCATGTGGCTTGCCCTGCTGGTGGTCGTCGCCGAGCTTTTGATCGTGTTCAGTCGGTTCGTCTTTTCCTACGAACAGGCGTTCATGGCCGATCTGGTAAGGTTCTGGTACGGCGCTCTGTTCCTTTTCGCCTCTGCCTACACCCTGCTGGAGGATGGGCACGTCCGGGTCGATCTGCTTTATGCCAGCATGCGCCGCGAGGCACAGGGCCGGGTCAACGCCTGGGGGTCGGTCCTCTTGGGGATGCTGCTCTGCTGGACGATCCTGATCATCGGCTTTGACACATCGTCGAGCGTGATCGTCGGACCGATCCTGGTCTTCGAGGTCACGCAGGCGGGCTTCGGCATGTATGTAAAGTATTTCATGGCGGGCTTTCTCGGCGTTTTCGCCGTCACCATGATGGTGCAGTTCGTCGCCCAGTTCTTTGATTCTGTCGCCGACAAGCGCGGCGAACCCGGCGCGCGCACGACGCACGCCGAGATGATGTAACAGGCAAGGCCCCCACGAATGGAACTCTTCTTCCTCCTTTTGCTCGTCGCGATCATGGCGACGGCGCTCGGGTCGGGCTATCCGGTCGCGTTCTCGCTTCCCGGCGCGGCGATCCTGACCGTCATGCTGGCGGCGGGTGCCGGCTATCTCTTCGGGGACGGGGTGGACGCCTATTTCGGATCGGGCGGACCGTCGCAGTGGCTGAGCGCGGGGGTGACGAACCTGCGTGGCATCTACTGGGAGCCGGAACGCGACACGCTGATCGCGATCCCGCTGTTCATCTTCATGGGCATCATGCTCCAGCGCTCGAAGATCGCCGAGGACCTGCTCGTCACCATGGCGCAGCTTTTCGGTCCGGTGCCCGGCGGTCTCGGGATCTCTGTCGTGGTCGTGGGTGCGTTGCTGGCGGCGACCACCGGCATCGTCGGGGCGACGGTTGTGGCCATGGGGTTGATCTCGCTGCCCGCGATGATGCGCAACGGGTACTCCAATGCGCTGTCGTCGGGCATCATCGCCTCGTCGGGGACGCTGGGGCAGATCATCCCGCCCTCCATCGTGCTGATCATCCTTGCCGATCAGCTGGCATCCGCCGTGAACCAGGCCGGGCAGGCGCGTCAGGTGCTCTACAAGGAGGTCACGGGCGAACTGACGATGCCGTCGGAATACGCGGTCGGATCGACGAGCGCCGGGGACATGTTTCTTGGTGCGCTGTTGCCGGGCCTCGTTCTTGTCGGTCTCTACATCCTGTTCATCCTGGCGATCGCCATCCTGCGCCCGCGCCTGGCCCCCGCCGTCCCGTCCGAACGGAGCTATGATCTGCGCTTTCTCGGCAGCGTCCTTCTGGCGATGGTGCCGCCGCTTGCGCTGATCGTGATGGTTCTCGGCTCGATCATCGGCGGCATCGCGACGGTCAATCAGGCCGGCGCCATCGGGGCCGTCGGCGCGATGGTGATGGCGGGCTACCGGCTGCATCCGGGGGGTCGGCTGCGCTTCGTGCCGGCCATCATGGCGATTGCCGGTCTCGGTTTCATCGCGTTCGTGCTGTCGGCCTACAACACCAACATCCAGAACATCCAGAGCGCGGACGACCGGCTTGGCGTGACCCTCGCCCTGATCGGCGTCGCGGTCGTCGCCATCGCCATCGTCTGGAGCGGCTATCGCGCCTACGTGAGCGACAATGCGCTGAGCGGCGTGATGCTTGAGACTGCCAAGACGACGTCGCTGGTGTTCATCATCCTGCTGGGCGCCGCGATGCTGACGGCCGCCTTCCGCGCTTTCGGCGGCGAGGAACTGGTCAAGCATTTCCTCGAAGGGTTGCCGGGCGGTTTCTGGACCAAGTTCATGATTGTGATGCTGGTGATCTTCGTGCTGGGCTTCTTTCTCGATTTTATCGAGATCGCCGTGGTCGTGGTGCCCATCGTCGCCCCGATCCTGCTGGCCGACCCCGAGGCGAACGTGACCGCCGTCTGGCTGGGCGTGATGATCGGGCTCAATCTCCAGACCTCGTTCCTGACCCCGCCCTTCGGCTTTGCGCTGTTCTATCTGCGCGGTGTTGCGTCCAAGGCCGTCAGGACGATCCAGATCTACATCGGGGTGATCCCGTTCATCGGCCTGCAGATCTTCGCGCTTTTGATCGTCGCGGCCTATCCGCCGCTGGTGAACTACCTGCCCATGCGAAGCTCGCTGACCGCCGAGACCGCGCCGCCACCGATCAATCCGGCGCTGCAATACTGTGTCGAGAATTATGTCGCGGCAGAGTTCGAGCAGAGCGGCGATGCGATCCGGGCCGCCATCGAACGGGCGCGCGGGCTGGATCTCGCGTATCTTCCAGAGGGTCAGCAGGCGGATTTCAGGGACGGGCTCGACAATGCGGACGAGGCCATGATGCTGATGGCCGAGATCGAGACCCTCAAGGCGCAGCTGGCCGAAGAGGCCGTCGCCTATCGCCCCCGCCATATCTTCGTGCGGGATCTGCAGGCGAAGGCGCGCCGCATCGACGCCGGGCTTGAGGATCTGACGGTGCAGGCAAGACGCGGTTTCGGGGACACCGAAGCCATTCAGGGGCGCATCGAACGGATGACGGCTGAACGGGACGCGATCCTCGAACAGGTGCCCGCCGGATGGCAGGACGCGCAGGCGGCGTACGGCGCCGTCACCGCCGAGGACCGCCGGGCGCGCGGCCTCTACCGTCGCACCGTGGATCAGGCCTATGCGCCGGTGCCGGAATTGCGTGAAACCATCGCCGCCGCAGAGCCGCTGGCGGCCATCGCTCCGGCCATCGACGCCCTGGCGGAGGATGCCGCCGGAATGGACGGCGAGGCGGCCGACACCCGCTTCAAGGAGGTGGAGCGAATGCTTGGCGATCTCGCTGGCACCAACGACATCCGCGGGCTGCTTTCGGATGCCCGCCGCGAGATCGACGACCGGTCGCCGGACGTGGAACGGGCCCTGCAATACCTGACCGAGGCGCAAGAGACATTCGCGGCCGAGGTCGCATGGCGAACCCGCGCGGCGACCGACCTTCTTGCCGAGCTGAACCGCTATGAGGCCGCGATCGCCAATACCATAGGTTTGCGCCAGCAGGCCCGCCTGCCCAAGGAACAGGCGCTGTTCGTCGCGTCCTGCACCGCCCGGCACCGGGACATTTCACTGAACTTCTGATCGAAACCGCAGGGTCCGCCCGCCCGGTGACCCCAATGGCGAGGCATGGCAATGACCAAGGACCACGAGATCTTCGAGATCGAGAACCTGACCCTTCAGCGGGGCATCACGCTGCCAAAGGCAAAGCTGGCCTACAAGACCTACGGCACGCTCGCCCCGGACCGCTCGAACGTAATCCTCTATCCGACCTCATACGGCGCGCAGCATTCCGACACCGAATGGCTGATCGGGCGGGGGCGGGTCCTGGATCCGACCGACTGGTTCATCGTCATCCCGAACATGTTCGGCAACGGCCTGTCGAGTTCGCCGTCGAACCTGCCGCCGCCCTTCGGCGTCGACCGCGCGCCCGAGTTCACCCACTGGGACAACGTCCACGCGCAGCGCCGCCTGCTGCGCGAGGTGTTCGGAATCGAGCGTCTGGCGATGATCTACGGCTGGTCGATGGGCGGGCAACAGGCGCTGCACTGGGGCGCGATCTTTCCCGACGAGGTAGAGCGGATTTGCGCGGTCTGCACCTCTGCGCGCACATCCGTGCACAACAGGGTATTCCTGCAGGGCGTGCGCGCCACCCTGACCGCCGGTCCGGGCTGGCAGGGCACCCACTTCACCGAACGCCCGACGCGCAGCCTGCGCGCCATGGGCCGGGTCTATGCGGGATGGGCGATGTCGCAGGCGTTTTACCGCGAACGCCTCTACGAAAAGGTCGGCTTCGCGTCGCTCGAGGATTTCCTCGTCCGCGGCTGGGAAGCGAACTTCCTGCGACGCGACGCGCACGATCTGCTGGCCAGCATCGCCACATGGATGGCGTCGGACATTTCCGACAACGTGATCCATCGTGGTGACCTCACGGCGGCCCTCAGCGCGATCACGGCGCAATCGATCGTGATGCCTTCAAGGACGGACCTCTACTTCACGCCCGAGGACAGCGAGGCCGAGACAGCCCTGATGCCCGATGCGGAGTTTCGTCCCATCGAGTCGATCTGGGGACACAGGGCGGGAAATCCGAGCATGGCGCCCGAGGACGAGGCGACCTTGCGAAAGGCCGTCCTGGATTTGCTTGGGCAGTGACCCGGCGATCAGGCCATCGTCAATGGCCAAGGACAAGGCGCAATCACCGACCCGCTGCCGTGGAAACACGCCTCGCCCCCGTCTTCGGCGAACCGTGAGCGATGCCAGACAATGGCGAACTGCCGGGACCCGACCCGGGATGGCAATGCGACCGGAACCGCTTTCGGTCACCCTCAAGAGCATTAAGGCCCTGTTCCGGCGGGATCATTCCGCCGCGCGGGCGGGGAGGGTCAAAGGCTGAGAAGGATCTTTCGCGTTCGGATAGACCAGGCCCGCCGATATCACCAGCTTGGCAGCATCCTCGACGCTCATGTCGAGTTCGACGATATCGGAACGCGAAACGAACAGAAGGAATCCGGACGTGGGGTTCGGTGTCGTGGGCAGGAAAACCGATACCTTCTGCTGATCGACGGGTATCTTGTCGGCGATCTCTCCCTTTGCGCTGGTGGACACAAAGGCGATGGCCCAGATGCCGCGACGCGGATACTCGACAAGGCAGGCGGTGTCGAACGACGTGTCGGTCTGGGCAAACACGGTTTCCGCAATCTGTTTCAGCCCGTTGTATATCGAACGGACCACGGGCATCCTGTCCACCAGACCCTCGCCCCAGCGGATCAAAGAACGCCCGATCAGACCCTTGGCCAGCCAACCGACGAAAACAGTGAAGATCAGGAAGATGATCACACCGACACCGCGCAGGTTGATGCCGATATATTGCTCCGGGTTGAAGCGGCTCGGCACGAACGGGAGAACCCAGCTGTCGAACCAGCCGATCACCGTCCACATCAGCCAGACGGTCAGCCCGATGGGCGCGATCACGACCAGCCCGGTCAGAAAGCTGCCCCTCAGACTGCCAAAGAGCGTACGGCGCCGTCCATGCGTGATGTCGTCCTTCGATCCCGGCGTCATGCGTCCCTTGCCCCCGATGGACGACATATCTATGGCCTGCCGGCCGCCTTCGCAATGTCAGAGGTCGACTGACCCGGGCCCGGCGCGGATTTTGCTGATCTCCTGAGCGATCTCGCTTGCCAGGCGCGCATTGTTCAGCACAAGGGCGATGTTGGCCTGCAGCGATCTGCCCTCGGTCAACTCGAAGATCCGTGCCAGGAGAAACGGCGTCACGGCTTTTGCGGTGATGCCGCCGTCGCGGGCCTCCTGTACCGCCCGGGCGATCACCGGGGCCAGGTCCTCTGCGGCGATTTCGCTGTCACGGGGGATCGGATTGCCGATCAGCTGTCCACCGGGGAGCCCGAGGCGGCCGCGCATCGCATGCGCCGCCGCAATGTCGGCCGCTGTGTCCATCCGCAAGGGTGCGAGAAGGCCGGAATCGCGTGACCAGAAGGCGGGGAACGCATCCTGGCCGAACGCGATGACCGGCACGCCATAGGTTTCCAGCGCCTCGAGCGTCTTCGGAACATCGAGGATCGCCTTGGCGCCGGCCGCCACGACGCTTACCGCTGTCTGCGCCAGTTCTCGCAGGTCGGCGGAAATGTCGAAGCTGGTTTCGGCACCGCGGTGCACGCCGCCGATACCGCCGGTTGCGAACACTTCGATCCCCGCGAGCCGTGCGGCGATCATTGTTGCCGACACGGTGGTGGCGCCGGTGCCACGGGTGGCGATGCAGGCTGCAAGATCGGCGCGCGACAGCTTGGCGACCCGACCGGCCTTCGCAAGGGACAAAATATCCTGGTCGTCAAGACCGACGTGCAGAACGCCGCCGATCACCGCAATGGTCGCGGGACACGCCCCTGCGTCACGTACGGTCTGCTGCAGCGTCATCGCCGTCTCGACATTCTGCGGATAGGGCATGCCGTGGGTGATGATGGTGCTTTCCAGCGCCACAAGGGATGTATGTGCTGTGCGGGCCTCCTGGACCTCACGCGATAGGCGCATCGGCAGTGACATCAACCGGTCTCCCTCGGCCTCGATACGTGATCCGCCGCAGCCTCCAGGGCGCGCTGAAGCGAGAGTGACGGGCATGCCCCGCGCAGTTCCGCCGCCATGTGTGCCGCCATGAAGGTATCGCCGGCCCCGGTGACGCCTGTAACCGGCACTATGGGCGGGATCGCGACACGCGCGC
>JBGTLJ010000216.1:0-3386 GCA_041744175.1 Oceaniglobus sp.
GGGACGCAGACGATGACCTTGGGCTTGCTGAACGTGGTGCGCTTGTGGACCTTGCGGATGAAATACTTGATCATCTCCTCGGCGACGTCGAAATCCGCGATCACGCCTTCGCGCATGGGCCGGATCGCCTGGATGCTGCCCGGCGTGCGGCCCAGCATCAGCTTTGCATCCTCGCCCACCGCCAGCACCTGCTTGCGCCCGTCCTTGATGTGGAACGCCACGACCGAGGGTTCGTTCAGCACGATGCCGCGCCCCTTGATGTAGATCAGCGTGTTGGCCGTACCGAGGTCGATCGCCATGTCGACCGAAAACAGCCCCGTTAAACTACTCATCGCATCGGCCCCCAAATTGCAGATTCATCCGCGATCCATCCCGCACGGACGTTGTGCGCTTATAAGGAGCGTCGTCATGAGGTAAAAGGCCCGTCCCGGCGGAATCCGGCGCAAACCCGCGATCCGACGTCGCGCCAATTCCCGATCTGACACGATATAATCGGATCGTGAATGGTTTATCGGTGCAAGGGCCCTGATCGATCTATTTATTGTCGGAAAAGTGACACTTCTCCGGATCCGCGAAAATTAGTGTCCGACCCGTGGACAGGCGCGATACTGTCCCTTTTGCTGCCCCGTTCCGGCCGATCCAGCGGCAACGCGGGCGCCCTTGGCGTGGCGCCCGAGCCGCGCCTCAGCCCGCATCCTTGTAGCTGACGCCTTTGACATCGGCATCGGGCGCGGCCTTTTCGCGCCGGATCAGCAGGCGGTTCAGGGCCGCGACATAGGCCTTGGCGCTGGCCACCACGGTGTCGGTGTCGGCGGATTGCCCGGTCACGATCAGCCCGTTTTCCTCCATCCGGACAGTGACGGTTGCCTGGGCGTCGGTGCCTTCGGTGACGGCGTGCACCTGATAAAGCTGCAGGCGCGCCTCGTGCCCCACGACCTGCTTGATCGCCTTGAACGCCGCGTCGACCGGACCGTCGCCGGTGGCGGTGACCTGATGATCCGCCCCGTCCACCGTCAGGGTCAGATCGGCGCTTTGCGGCGCCTCGGTGCCGCAGATCACCCGCAGGAACTTGACCCTGATCCGCTCGTGATCGCCCTTTGACTGGTCCCGCATCAGCGCCTCCAGATCCTCGTCGAAGATTTCCTTCTTGCGGTCGGCCAGGGTCTTGAACCGCACGAACACGTCGTTGAGCTGATTGTCGGCCAGATCGAACCCCAGCTCCCTGAGCTTGCTGCGCAGGGCGGCACGGCCCGAATGCTTGCCCATGACCAGATTGGTCTCTTTCAGACCGATGTCGGTGGGGCGCATGATCTCGAACGTCTCGGCGTTCTTCAACATCCCGTCCTGATGGATGCCGGATTCGTGGGCGAACGCGTTCTTGCCGACGATGGCCTTGTTGAACTGCACCGGAAAGCCCGACACGGCGGCGACGCGGCGCGAGATGTGCATGATCCTGGTGGTGTCGATGCGGGTCTCAAAGGGCATGATATCACTGCGCACCTTGAGGGCCATCACCACCTCTTCCAGTGCGGTATTGCCCGCGCGTTCACCCAGTCCGTTGATCGTGCATTCGATCTGCCGCGCGCCCCCGGCGACGGCGGCCAGCGAATTGGCCGTCGCCATCCCCAGATCGTTGTGGCAGTGGGTGGCGAACACCACCCCGTCCGCGCCCGGCACCTCGGCGATCAGCATCGCGATCAGCTCGGCGGATTCCACCGGCGCGGTATAGCCCACGGTGTCGGGGATGTTGATGGTGGTCGCGCCTGCCCTGATGGCGATCTCGACCGTGCGCTTGAGGTAGTCCGGTTCGGTCCGGGTCGCATCCATCGACGACCACTGGACGTTGTCGCAGAGGTTGCGGGCATGGGTGACGCAATCGTGGATCCTGTCGGCCATCTGGTCCATGTCCAGATTGGGGATCGCGCGGTGCAGCGGCGATGTGCCGATAAAGGTGTGGATGCGCGGCTGGCGGGCGTGTTTAACCGCGTCCCAGCAGCGGTCGATGTCCTTGAAATTCGCCCGGGCCAGGCCGCAGATCACCGAGTTCCTCGATCTTCTGGCGATCTCGGCCACAGCCTCGAAATCGCCGTCGGATGCAATGGGAAACCCGGCCTCGATGATGTCGACACCCATGTCGTCCAGCAATTCGGCGATTTCCAGCTTTTCGGCATGGCTCATGGTGGCGCCGGGGGATTGTTCGCCGTCGCGCAGGGTGGTGTCGAAAATCACGACTCGGTCGCGTTTTGGATCGGTGGTCATGTCTGTTGTCCTTGGAGTTGCTTCTTTTGATCCGGCGCTGGTCCACCCCTGAGCGGTCGCGCCGAAGGCACGCTCAGAGGCGAGTAAGAAGCAGCAGACCGCGCAGCCCGAAGGCCGCCGAAAGGGCGGGCCGGGTCGGAATATGGGCGCGGTGTTCCATGGGGCGCACTATAGGCGCGGTTTTTCGTCTGTCAAAGCCGAAAACATGCAGTCGCTGTCTGCCGGTCCGATGTCGACCGGTTCGGTCGGGGTATAGTCGAAGGCGGCGATCCGCGCGCCGCCGTCAAAGGCGATGAACACGGTCCCGGTCGCGGCGCGGATGGCGATGCCTTCCGGGTCGCGGCCATAGGCGATCAGGGGCAGGGTGGCGATCAGCGTGCCGTCCGGGGAAAACTCGAACAGGCTGTTGGTGCCTTCCCAGTCGTCCACCACCAGCAGCCGCCCAGTGCGCGTGTCGCGCGCGATGCCCTGCGGTTCGGTCATCGCCGGGGTCAGATCCAAGCCGTTGACGCGGCGCGTGACCTCGCCCGCCGGGGTCATCCACAGGATGTGGCCCGGTTCGTCCTCGACCACGATCAGGGTGCCGTCGGGGGCCACGGAAAGGCCTTCGGTATCTCCATAGCGCGAGGGCAGCCGATAGGGGTCGCCCAGCGGTGTTCCGTCCTTTTCAAGCCGCTGAAACCCGCCATAACCATCGGCCACCAGCAGGGCGTTGCCGTCCAGCGCCATTGCCTTGATCCGCCTCAGGCCACTGGAAAATCGGCGCAGTTCAAGCCCGTCGAGGGTGATTAGGATGATCTCGGGGCCTTCGTTGGCAATCCAGAGACCGCAGAAGGTAGGGTCGAATTCCAGGCTGGCGGGGCGGTTCAGATCGTAGAAATCACGCAACCCAAGGTCGAGTGCGGCGGCGGGCGTGGCGGTGCAGGCAAGCAGGGCGAGGGTGCGCAGCATGGCGGGCCTTTCGGTCTGTCCTTGCGCAAGATGGGGCGGGGGTGCGCCCTGGCAAGACCGGGTTGACCGCCCGGTGCCCCCGGCTAGATCGCGACAGATGACACAGGCATTGATCATCGGGGCCAGCGGCGGAATCGGATCGGCCGTCGCCGCCGGGGCAAGGGCACGGTTCGACC
>JBGTLJ010000217.1:0-9805 GCA_041744175.1 Oceaniglobus sp.
TCCAGCAGGCGCGACAGATCGCCACCGACCGTCTGCGCGGTGTTCCAGGCGCGCCAGAACGTGCCGCGCGACTGCCAGCCGAAGGCGATGCAAAGCGGTTCGGGCCGCGGCCCGCCGAGGCCGACCCCGAGATTCCCTGGCCAGGACACGGCCCGGGCACGTTTGCGCGGCGTCAACGACAGGATGTCCTCGAAGGGACAGAATTCCGGGTGCCCGGGCGCAAACTTGTAGCCGTGGATCATCACGATCACACCAGCCCCGTCCGGGTGCGCCCGAAGCGCCGAGTCAAGTGCGGTGAAATCGGTCTGACCGGCGACGTGATCCACCAGCGGCATCGGCAACGCTCCCACATCTTGTGCCTCACCACTGTCAGACGAATACTGAAATACCGTGAAGGTCGTGTTACGGCACTGTGACGGTGCTTGACGCTGAAATGCCGGGGCGCTACCTCAGCCCAATCGTGGCGATTTGTTCACCGGATTGCGGGCCACGCGGCGGCTTTTCGATCTTGCCCCCGGGCCGGTCGGAAAGACCCCATAAAAAATTCCGCTAAAGAGGTCGGGACAGATGCCCCCGACGTTTGCCCGGTGGGGTTTTGTCGGAAAGGGCACCCCATGACGAAGGACTGGAACACCCGCACCAAACTGGTGCATTCCGGCACCAGGCGCAGCCAGTACGGCGAAGTGTCCGAAGCGATCTTTCTGACGCAGGGGTTTGTCTATGACAGCGCCGAGGCGGCCGAGGCGCGGTTCCTGAAATCGGGCGACGACGAATTCATCTATGCCCGCTACGGAAATCCGACGGTGCGGATGTTCGAGGAACGGATCGCCGCGCTGGAGGGCACCGAGGACGGCTTTGCCACGGCCAGCGGCATGGCTGCCGTCAACGGCGCGCTGACGTCGATGCTGCGGGCGGGCGACCATGTGGTCAGTTCGCGGGCGCTGTTCGGATCGTGCCTCTATATCCTGGAAGATATCCTGATGCGGTTTGGGGTCGAGGTCACGTTCGTGGACGGCCGCGATCTGGACGCCTGGCGCGGGGCGGTGCGCGCCGAAACCAGGGCGGTTTTTCTCGAATCCCTCAGCAATCCGACGCTTGAGGTGATCGACCTCGCGGCGGTGGCGAAGATAGCCCATGCTGTCGGAGCACTGGTGATCGTCGACAACGTGTTCGCCACACCGATCTGGTCCCGCGCGCTGGCGCTGGGGGCGGATGTCGTCGTCTATTCGACCACCAAGCATATCGACGGGCAGGGCCGGTGCCTTGGCGGCGTCATCCTCGGAACCCGCGAATTCATCCGCAAAACGGTCGAACCGTATCTCAAGCATACCGGCGGCGCGATGTCGCCTTTCAATGCATGGGTGATGCTGAAGGGGATGGAGACACTGGATCTGCGGGTGCGCGCGATGACCGACAGCGCGACCGCCATCGCAACCGCGCTGGAGGGCGACACCCGGCTGGAGCGGGTGATCTTTCCCCATCTGCCGAGCCATGAAGGCTACGAGGTCGCGACGCGGATGATGGAGCGGGGCGGCACAATTCTTTCGATTGACATCGCGGGCGGGCAGGCGGCGGCGTTCAGGTTCCTGAACGCCCTGAAGATCTTCACCATTTCCAACAATCTGGGGGATGCGAAATCCATCGTCACCCATCCTGCCACCACCACGCACCAGCGCCTGAGCGAGGAAAAGCGCGTCATCCTTGGCATCACCCCGGGCCTTGTGCGCGTCAGTGTCGGGCTGGAGGATGAGGGCGATCTTCTGGAAGACCTGAGGCAGGCGCTAGATGCGGTCGCGGCGGGCTGAATATGATCCGGACTTCTTGACGATGCGGGTTTGCTGAAATAACACCGGGGACGGACGCCGCCTTAGCTCAGTTGGTTAGAGCGCTTGATTGTGGATCAAGAGGTCGCTGGTTCGAGACCAGCAGGTGGTACCATCCTATCTGGTGATTGCGATGCGCTGACGCAGGGTTCTGCCGTCCGCATCGAAGATCAGGATCTCGTCGTCCGCCGTCACCACCGCGATCCAGTCCGCGCCCCGGGTGATCGCCGTTGCGCGAACGCCGGTTGGCAAGGCGATGGCATCGGGCAGGTCCAGAACCGGGACAGGTTCCGGGAAGCGGGTGACAAACAGCCATATCAGGACTATCAGCCCGGCAAGCATCGTGCCCGTCAGGGCAGTGACGAGGATGCGCAGGAACCGCAGCATCCGCTGTTGTCCGGGATCGAGCGGGGTGTCGTCCATGGCTGTTTCTTCCCTTGGGGTCGTGATTTCGGACACGCCGCCCGCCCGGCTTGATAAGGCACTGGCCCGGGACGTGCCAGAGGAGGCGCACCTGTCGCGCTCGCGGCTTGCCCGGCTGATCGCCGATGGCGCGGTGCGGTTAAACGGAACCGTGGTGCAGGATCAGAAGGCACGGGTAAGTGCCGGGGATCTGGTCGAAATCACGGTGCCCGTGGCCGAGGACAGTCATATCCTGCCCGAAGATATCGCGCTTGCCATCGTGCACGAGGACGACGATCTGGTGGTGATCGACAAGCCCGCGGGCATGGTGGTGCATCCGGCGCCCGGCTCGCCTTCCGGGACGCTGGTGAATGCCCTGCTGCACCATTTCGGCGGCGATCTTTCGGGGGTCGGGGGCGAAAGGCGCCCCGGCATCGTTCACCGGATCGACAAGGATACCAGTGGCTTGCTGGTCGTCGCGAAAAGCGACCGGGCGCATCACGGCCTTGCGGCGCAGTTCGAGGCGCACAGCGCCCGGCGCCATTATCTGGCCCTCTGCCACGGCGTTCCCGAGGTTGCCGATCCGCGTCTGCACGGAACGCGCGGCGTCAGCTTTGAAACCGGGGGCGTGATGAAGATCACGACGCAGCTGGCGCGCCATCGCACGGACCGCCAGCGTCAGGCTGTCCTGTTCCAGGGCGGGCGCCATGCGGTGACCCGTGTGGAAACCCAGGAAGGCTTTGGCAGCCCCGCCGTCGCGGCGATGGTGGCGTGTCGGCTGGAAACCGGGCGCACCCATCAGATCCGGGTGCACATGGCCCATGTCGGACACGCATTGATCGGCGATCCGACCTATGGCGGACGGAGAAAGATCTCTGCCAGATCGGTGAGCCCGGACGGATTTGCTGCGGTGCAGGCGTTTGACCGGCAGGCGCTGCATGCCGCCAGCCTTGGGTTCGTGCATCCGGCCAGCGGCGAGGAGATGCTGTTTCAGGCGCCGCTGCCGGACGATATGACGACCCTGTTGGAACATCTGCGCAAGCCCCTGATCGGCTGACATGTTTCGCACGAGGCTGTGAAGCACGCCGTGTTGTCTGGACCCCAAGGCGATGTCTTGCTCTTGTCTAGACAGGAAATGACCGCTTGGATGCCTTGAACTGAACCATGCGGTTCATTAGATTGATGTTAATGGTCGAAACATTGGGCCGAACAGGGGCTGAACCAGATGGCGACATATGCAAACCTTCCCGCACCTTCCCCGGAACAGGGGCTGAACCGGTATCTTCAGGAAATCCGCAAGTTTCCGATGCTGGAACCCGAAGAGGAATACATGCTGGCCAAGCGCTGGGCCGAGGATGAGGACACCGAAGCGGCGCACAAGATGGTGACGTCGCATCTGCGGTTGGCGGCCAAGATCGCAATGGGCTACCGCGGCTACGGCCTGCCCCAGGCCGAGGTGATTTCCGAGGCGAATGTCGGGCTGATGCAGGCGGTCAAGAAGTTCGATCCCGAAAAAGGGTTCCGTCTGGCCACTTATGCGATGTGGTGGATCCGTGCGTCGATCCAGGAATACGTGCTGCGGTCGTGGTCCATGGTCAAACTGGGCACGACCAGTGCGCAGAAAAAGCTTTTCTTCAATCTGCGCAAGGCGAAGGCCCGGATCGGCGCGCTTGAGGACGGCGATCTGCACCCCGACCATGTCAAGCGGATCGCCACTGATCTGTCGGTCACCGAGGACGAGGTGATCAGCATGAACCGCCGGATGTCGGGGGGCGATGCTTCTCTGAATGCGACGATTTCCGCCGATGGCGAAGGTGCCGCCCAGTGGCAGGACTGGCTTGAGGACGAGGATGCCGATCAGGCAGGCGATTACGAGGCACGCGACGAATTGGAATCGCGCCGTGCCCTGCTGCTCGAGTCCATGGATGTGCTGAACGACCGCGAAAAGAACATCCTGATGCAGCGACGGCTTGAGGATCAGCCGGTGACCCTTGAGGATCTGTCCGGGCAATATGACGTGAGCCGGGAGAGAATCCGCCAGATCGAGGTGCGGGCGTTCGAGAAGCTGCAGAAGCGGATGAAGGATCTGGCACGTGAAAAGGGCATGATGACGCCCGCCTGAATTCGCGGGCCCGGCAGATCGTGACCGTAGTGTTCGAACCTACAGGCGACACTGGTGCTCGCCTTGGGGGTCCGGGGTGTTTTCAATTTTGCGTACTAAATGTGGACGACGTGACTTGATTGGGCTTTCCCCAGCGCCGCCCGGCAGTATCATGGCCGGACAGACCGGGGGGAAACACTAAATGCCGGATCCAATCCGTTGGGGCATCTTGGGGGCCGCGAATTTTGCCCGTCAGCAGATGGCCCCGGCCATCCACGCCGCGCGGGGCGCGGAGCTGGCGGGACTTGCCACGTCGTCAGCCGAAAAGGCAGCCGGGTTCATCGCCTTCGCACCGGGCCTGGCGGTGTTCGACAGCTATGACGCGCTGTTGGCGAGCCCCGATATCGATGCGGTCTATATTCCGCTGCCCAATCACATTCATGTGGAGTGGACGTTAAAGGCGCTGGCGGCGGGCAAGCATGTGCTGACCGAAAAACCGATTGCGATGGGCGAGGCCGAATTCGATGATCTGATCGCGGCGCGCGATGCAGCGGGGCGGCTCGCTGCCGAGGCCTACATGATCGTGCATCACCCGCAATGGACGATGGCGCGCGATCTGCTGGCGGACGGGGCGATCGGGCGGCTGGTGCATGTGGACGGAATGTTCTGCTATGACAATGCGTCAAGACCGGAAAACATCCGCAACCGATCCGAGACAGGGGGCGGGGGGCTGCGCGACATCGGGGTCTATACATTCGGATCGGCACGGTTCGTAAGCGGGGCGGAACCGGGCACAGTGACCGCCAAGCTGCGGCTCGAGAACGGTGTCGATACCTTTGCCCACGTGACCGCGGATTTTCCCGGTTTCAGCTACAACGCGGTCACCTCGATGCGGATGTTTCCAAGCCAGCGCATGACGTTTTACGGCGATGGGGGGCGGATGACGCTGAGCACGCCGTTCAACGCCGGCGTGTTCGGCGAGGCGCGGCTGGAGGTCGAAAACACCGCCATGACGGTGACGACCCACCGCTTTCCAGGGGTCAACCAGTATGTGCGTCAGGTCGAGGCATTCGGCGATGCCGTCCGCGATGGCACACCCTACGCTTGCCCGCTGGAATTCTCGCGTGGTACGCAGCGGATGATCGACATGGCGTTCGCGGCGGACCGGCGGACGTGACGGGGGAGCGGGCGATGGCGCATGAGGACGACAAGGTGATGGGGCGGCTGACCGGCGAACAGACGGAACCTGCCGCACCGGAGAACCTGTTACTGCGGCTTGTCCATATGATCCTGATCGCGATCATGATCTCGGCGGCGCAGACGGTTCTGGGCATCCTCACGGTGATCCAGTTCGTGATCCTGCTGATCAACACCCGCCAGCCGAACGAACAGCTGGCCGAATTCGGCACGTCGCTGGGCATCTGGATCGCAAAGGCGGCGCGCTATCAGACGGCGGCGAGCGAAGTCAAGCCCTGGCCATGGAGCGAACTGGACTGAAGGCCGCGCGATCCGCATGAAACGCCTGTCGGCGTTGCATCGTTCACCCCGTTCCCGGCTTGCGCCGGAAACGGGGCCCGTGGGCGCCCGGTACTTCGTTCAGTCTTCCATCGCCTCAAGCTCGGCGATAAAGCCTTCGATCATCGACAGGCCCTTGTCCCAGAATGCCGGGTCGGATGCGTCGAGTCCGAAGGGCGCGAGGAGTTCGGTGTGGTGCTTCGATCCGCCGGCCTTGAGCATGTCGAAATACTTGTCCTCGAACCCCGGTGCGCCTTCCTCGTAGACGGCATAGAGCGCGTTCACCAGGCCGTCGCCGAACGCATAGGCATAGACATAGAACGGCGAGTGCACGAAATGGGGTATGTAGGCCCAGAAGGTTTCATACCCGTCCATGAAGGTGAAGGCGGGCCCAAGGCTTTCTCCCTGCACCGACATCCACAGCGCGTTGATCGCATCGGGGGTGAGTTCGCCGTCGCGCCGGGCTGCGTGCAGCTTGACCTCGAAATCGTAGAACGCGATCTGGCGCACCACGGTGTTGATCATGTCCTCGACCTTGCCCGCCAGCAGCACCTTGCGTTCCGCCGGCGTTTCGGCGGCGGCCAGCAGTTTGCGGAAGGTCAACATTTCGCCGAAAACCGATGCGGTTTCGGCGAGGGTGAGGGGCGTGGAGGCGAGAAGTTCGCCCTGACCCGCCGCCAGAACCTGATGCACGCCGTGGCCGAGTTCATGCGCCAGGGTCATAACGTCGCGCGGTTTGCCGAGATAGTTCAGCATGACGTAGGGGTGCACGTCGGTGACGGTGGGGTGGGCGAAGGCGCCGGGCGCCTTGCCGGGTTTCACGCCCGCATCGATCCAGCCCTTCAAGAAGAAGGGCCTTGCCAGATCGGCCATGGCGGGGGCAAAATCGGCGTAGGCGGTCATCACCATCTGCTCGGCCTCTTCCCAGGCGACGGTGCGGTTCTGTTCCATTGGCAGCGGCGCGTTGCGGTCCCAGACCTGAAGCGTCTCGAGACCCAGCCATTTGCGTTTCAGCTCGTAATATCGGTGCGACAGGCGCGGATAGGCCTTGACCACGGCGTTGCGCAGCGCCTCGACCACTTCGGGTTCGACGTGGTTGGACAGGTGGCGGCCGGTCTGGGGCGTGGGCATCTTGCGCCAGCGATCCGAGATTTCCTTTTCCTTGGCCAGTGTGTTGTGGACCCGGGCGAACAGGGCGATGTTCTTGCCGAAAACCGCGGCGATGGCGCGCGCGCCGGTTTCGCGCCGCGCGCGGTCCGGATCGGTGAGCAGGTTGAGCGTTGCCTCTATCCCCAGATCCTCCCCTTCCACATCGAAGGTCAGACCGGCGATGGTTTCGTCGAACAGCCGGTTCCAGGCGGCGGCGCCGACGGTGGACTGGTCGTGGAGAAACTTTTCCAGCTCGTCCGAAAGCTGGTGCGGGCGCATGGCGCGCAGGCGGTCGAAGATCGGACGATAGCGGGCAAGATCGGGATCGTCGGCAAACAGATTGTCCAGCTGTTCGTCCGGTATCCGGTTGATCTCGAGCGAAAAGAACACGAGGCAGGCGGTAAAGTCGGTGATCTTGTCCTGGCAGTCGGACATAAATTTCGCGCGGTCGGGATCGGTTGTGTTCTGGTAATAGCGCAGACCCGCGAATGACATGATGCGTCCGGCAATCAGGTCGATCGACTCGTAGGCATGGACGCAGGCGAGCATGCCGGCGGCGTCGAGATCGGCCAGCTTGCCAGCATAGGTCAGGGCGAAATCGGCGCAGGCCCGTTCGAGCCACGCCAGATCGCGGGAGAGTTCCGGCGCATCCTCGGCGGTGTAGAGATCCGACAGGTCCCATTCGGGAAGGGTGCCGAAGGGCGTGCCGCTGCCGGCGTTGGCATCGAAGACGGGCATAAGCATCGGGGGCCTCTTGGCTGGGTGTATCAGGGTCTGGGGGTATCTAGGCAAAGCGCGGTGCTCTGGCCAGTGCCGCGGCCCGAATTGCCGGTGCTTTGGGTCAGAAAGGGCCGACGGCGGAGCGCGTCAGCCATAGGTTTCCAGCAGGTCCCTGAGGTCCTGCAGGGTGTTGGCCTCTGCCATCGGCTTGTCATGGCGCCAGCGCAGCATCCGCGGGAACCGCAGCGCCACACCGGATTTGTGGCGCGGGCTTTCCTGGATGCCTTCGAACGCGATTTCGAATACATGTTCCGGTGTGACCTGGCGTACCGGGCCGAAACGTTGCAGCGTGTTCTTGCGGACCCATGCGGTGATCTTGTTGAATTCGACATCGGTCAGACCGCTGTAGGCCTTTGTGAACGGGACGAGATCTGCGCCGTCACGCACCGCGAAGGTGAAATCGGTGAACAGGTTGGCGCGCCGTCCATGGCCCTGCTGGGCATAGATCATCACCGCGTCGATGGTCAGCGGGTCGATCTTCCATTTCCACCAGTCGCCCTTCTTGCGGCCCGTCAGATAGGGCGAATCGCGCCGTTTGAGCATGAGCCCCTCGGCCATGTTTGCGCGCGATGTTTCCCGCAGGTCAGCGAGATCGTCCCATGTTTCGAACGCGATGACCGGGGGCAGGCGGAGAGGGGCGTCGGGCGGGAGCGGATCGAGCAGGGCGCGCAGCCGGGCGTTGCGTTCGGCAAAGGGCAGGGGGCGGATGTCTGTGCCGTCCTGTTCCAGCAGATCATAGGCGAGCAGGACGACGGGCGTGTCGGCGAGCAGTTTCGCCGAGGCCGACTTGCGCCCGATGCGTTTCTGCAAGGCGTTGAAGGTGAGTGGTCTTTCGCCTTGCCAGCCGATCAGCTCGCCGTCGAGAACGGTGCCGTCGGGCAGAAAATCGGGGGCGCGGGCAAACTCCGGGTAACGGCCGGTGATCAGTTCCTCGCCGCGCGACCACAGATGCGGCTGACGGCCGCGCACGATCAGCTGACCGCGGATGCCGTCCCATTTCCATTCGGCCGCCCAATCCGTTGGATCACCAAGGGCTTCCGGCTCCTTTTCAAGACCATAGGCAAGATAGAACGGATAGGGGCGGGACAGGTCGGCCGACGCGTCCGGGGCTGTGACGAGCCGCTCGAACGTGTGGGTGTCCGCGCTCCAGTCGCCCATGAGACGATGGGCGAGCTCGGGTTCGGCGATGCCGGTGGCACGCGACAGGGCCCGGGTCATCAGTTTCTGGCTGACGCCCATGCGGAATCCGCCAGTGATGAGCTTGTTGAAGACAAAGCGCTGTCGGGGTTCCAGGCTGTCCCAGGCTGACAGGACGGCGGCCTTGCGGCCCGCGTCGGGATGTGCAGAAAGGGCGCGGATGGCGGCGATCCAGTGCGACAGGCTGAGATCGGTCTGAGAGGTCGGCGGCGGCAGGATCAGGGCGATGGTTTCGGCCAGATCGCCAACGATGGGATAGGATTCCTCGAACAGCCACAGGGGGATAGCCGCGCGTTCGGCGGCCCAGCCGCGCAGCAGCGTGGTGGTGACGCTGCGTTTGGGGCGGCGCCCCGACAGCAGGGCGATGGTCCAGAGCTTGTCGTCGTCGGGTGCGTCCTGAAAGTAGTCGGCAAGGGCGGCGACCTTGGCGGTGGTGGAGGTGGTCTGGTCCAGCGCCTGGAACAGGGCGGCAAAGCGTTTCACGACGTCGGTTTCCTGTGTGAAACCGGTATGCAGCCTGTAGGAGGGCGCGGGCGCCGCGTTGACGGGATCGCAGCCATCATTGGGCAGTCTCTATCGTCTCGGCGCTCTCTGCCATGTCTAGGCTTTCGCCCTCGTACCCGGTTTCGACGATCCGTGCGTCATAGCCCTGTTCGGCAAGCCAGCGGCGGAAGATCGAAGTATAGCCGTGGGTGACGAAGATCCGTTCGGCCCCGGTCGCTTTGATCGCGGCATTCAGCCCGTCCCAGTCGGCATGATCGGACATCACGAAACCGCGGTCGGCGGCGCGGCGACGGCGCACCCCGCGCAGGGCCATCCAACCCGAGGCGAACCCGTC
>JBGTLJ010000218.1:0-3585 GCA_041744175.1 Oceaniglobus sp.
GCCGCGCGTCCCAGCAGCCCGCCGATGCCGCCCCGCGCCCTGGCCGCATCCATCGCGATGAACGCGCGGTTCATCCGGTCCAGATTGGGCCGCCAGCGGGGGTGGTCGATGTCAAGTTCGACGGGAAACACCTGGCGCGCCATGATGCTGGTCTTGCGATACACCTCCTGGTCGTACCAGTCGATGTCCACGCCCAGGGCCTTGTGAAATTCGGGGCGGGCATGGTCGCGCACCCACATGGTGGAATAGACCGCCGTGAGGAAGAACCGGATCCACATCCGGTTGGCCCATGTCTGGGTCAGCTTCGGGTCGGTCTTCATCAAAAGCGCGAACGCCTCGCCGTGGGAATGTTCGTCGTTGCACCATTCCTTGAACCACTTGAAGATCGGGTGGAACCGTTTTTCGGGATGCGCCTCGAGGTGGCGATAGATCGTGATGTAGCGGGCATAGCCGATCTTTTCCGACAGGTAAGTGGCATAGTAGATGAATTTCGGACGGAAATAGGTGTATTTCTTTTCCCGCGTCAGAAACCCGAGGTTCACCGCCACGCCCGCCTCACGCAGCGCGTCGTTGATGAAACCGGCATGGCGCGCCTCGTCCCGGCTCATCAGCGCGAACAGTTCGCAGATGTCCTTGTTGTTGCCGCGGCGCTTCATTTCCTTGTAGAGCACGCAGCCGGAAAATTCGGCCGTGCAGGACGAGATCAGGAAATCGAGGAATTCGGCTTTCAGCGCCGGATCCATTCCGTCCCAGTCCACATCGTCCCAGTCGGCGTTCTTTCGGAAATGCCCTTTGTTAGGGTCTGCCTTCATCTGCGCGATCAGCCTGTCCCAGTCGGCGCGCACCGGGGTCACGTCGATGGCGTCCATCTCATCGAAATCGGTGGTGTAGAACCGCGGGGTGAGCAGCGTGTTGCTCATGGCAAGATCGGTGGCGGCCTGGCTGTCCATCGCGGACTGGGCCTGCTGGATCGCCAGATTCTCCTCGACGGTGACGGCGTCGGCGGTATGGGTCGCGCCTGAGGACGTCTGGACGTTCATACCCGCACCTCGTCCGAAAACGAGAATTCGCAGAGTTCCATGAATTCCAGATCGCCGGTCATCCGGGTCCAGATCCGCTCTACGGTGCTGGCGCGGGTGATGAAGGCGGTGCGCTGTTCGACCACGTGTTCACCGAAGGCAGCGATCACCGGGGCGCCCTGCACCTTGAGGGTATCGCCCGGATTGATCACGGCGCCGTTGTCGAGCCGGACATGCGCGCTCAACTCCTCGAATTTATGGCAGACCTCGACCGTGCAGGGCGCGGTTTCCGTCGTGCGTGTCAGAAGTCCCATACTGGTTCCCTTTCAGTTTGGCAGGATCCAGTTCCAGTAGGCGGCGTTGCCGGTCCCGAAACTGGTCAGCTCGACGCTCCATCCACTGGCCGGATCGTCGAGAGTAAGCCGCCCGTTGGCGAGACGGGAGACGGTTACAGGGGGATTGCCCGCGACGCGGGAAACCTTGCGGGCCCGTTGCAGGCCCTGAATCACGACAGACACGAAGGCGCCGTTCTCGCGGTCCGCAACGACTGTGCCATCGGGTTCGGTGACACGCAATGCGACACCGTTACTTTCCATGATAACGGTCCGGGAAGACACGACTTCGGACGCCGGCGGGCTTCCCGAGATCGGCACGCCCTGCACCACCGAGAATACGACGATGTAAAGCGCCGAAGCTGCGAGGATCAAAGCGGCGAGAATCAGCTTCTTCGGGATCATCTCTTTGTCGCGCTTGGTCATCTCGCGCCGTTCGGCGTCGAAATAAAGACCTGACTGAACGCGTTTGGTTGCCATATCGGGGTCCTCCTATTCGGCGGCGACGGCACCGGCGGTGCCTTGCGGGATGCGTGAAATTTCGGGCTGACTAATCCGCGTCTCGGCGGCATCCGCCAGAATGCGGGCCACGCGCGAGGCGTCGGGGATCGCGCGCAACGCCGGTTTGGTGTGGCGGAACTGCCATGGCCGCAGATGCGGCCACAGGATCATGTAGGATAGCCGGACGTCGCCCGCCGTCGTCATGGCGATGGTGCCCACGCCGCCCCGGCCCAGCGACAGGTCGGCGCTGGCGATCCGGCTGAACGGCAGGTTCACGGTCAGTGTCAGCGCGGCACCGATGCGCATGGCGACCCTGGCGGTGGTGATGGTGTACATCGTATTGCGCGCCTGGACGTGGGCGATCAGCAGCAGGATCCCGCATGACACCGCGCCGATCGCCAGGAACGGGATCGCCAGTGGCAGCGCCTCGCCCAGCGGCAGGGTGGCGGCCGACACGGCGACCCGCCACAGCGCCACGATGGCGAAATAGACGGCGACCCATTGGATGTTGAGCGACTGGCGGGCCAGCGCCCAGGTTTCTGGCCGTCCCTGCCACAGGATCGCTTCGCCCCTTGGCAGCGTTTCGGGCAGGCCGGGCACCGGTTCGACGGCAAAATCGTCGTGTGACATGATGTTTCTCCCTGTTTTCGTTCCCGTGGGGTGGTCCGCGCGCGGCGGGCTGGGCTGCGCGCGGTCGTGGGTCGCGATGGCCCGTCAGCGGTAGAGCAGACCGCCCGCGAACCATGCCATGATCTTTTCCTCTTCCAGCAGGGTGATTTCATTCGCCCCCTTGGCAGTCGGGATGCCGTCGATCTGATCCGAGTTCAGCGAGGTGATATCCACATAGCGCTCCTTGATCCTGACCATTGTCATCGGCGCAAGACGCTTGCCGGTGCCATGGCCATCCTCGATCTCGAACTCGATATAGCGCACCAGCGCCTCCGCCTCGTCCACCCACATGTCGGTGACGGTGCCCACCACCTGATCGTCGCGGCAGACCACGCGAAGCCCGCGCGGATCGCGCCCGGCCGAAACGAAGAACCCGTCGTTGCCCGACATCGGCTTGATCTTGGGGTCGCCGTGGCCGTCCAGTTCCGGCACATCGCGGCGCGGCGCCCAGGATGCGGGGCCGACCCCGTCCACCATGGGATTGCCCGTCGGCGCGTGCGGAAAGCCTTCGGACACCGCGGTGCGCGCCATGGCCAGATCGCCCCGGCGGTGGGCCGCCTCGTTCTCGGCGCTGGGCACCACCACCTTGCCGCGTCCGTGGGGCAGATCGAATGTCTTGGCGGTGGTCGGCACCGGGAACAGTCCCTGGTTCGGCGCGGCCTCTCCGTCCTCTGTTTCCAGCGGATAGCCTTCGCGCATGTTCTCTGTCTGGAGATAATAGATCAGAAGGGCGAAAAAGCCCCAGAACAGCCAGATCGCCAGACTGGCCAGATCGAAGTTTCCGAAAAAGTTGACGCCGACCATGGTGCGGTCCTCCGGTTGGTTAGGTTGGGAAATCGGCAAGTCCGATCTTGCCGGTGTCTGTCTGGTTGGGTTGAACGAAGGAAACGCGCACCAGCGGGCCAAGCGCGATCAGCGTGCCGAACAGAAGGGCGATTTCCAGATGATAGACCGTGATGTATCCTGTCGCGGGCATGTTCAGCGCATCCCCCAGGGTGCCGTTCCGGGCCAGCGCGTTGACCCCGTCGCGCACAGTGCCGCCCAGCGCAATGGAAAGTCCCGCC
>JBGTLJ010000219.1:0-1826 GCA_041744175.1 Oceaniglobus sp.
GCCGCTCGAGCGCCATTAGCACGCGTTCGGGCGTCGCGGGTGCATCCAGCCGGGGGCAGACCGTATAGCCGGCGACGCTGGCAACCGCATGGGACAGCGCCTCGAACACCGAGATGCCCAGCATGAACGGCGGCTCGCCCACCGCCTTGGATCGCCGGATGGTGCGTTCCGCGTTCTGCGACCAGTCCGCCAGCGCCACGTTGAAGATCCGTGGCCGGTCCGACGCCAGCGGGATCTTGTAGGTGGACGGCGCATGGGTGCGCAGCCGCCCCTGCGCGTCCCACCACAGTTCTTCGGTGGTGAGCCAGCCCATGCCCTGCACGAACGCCCCCTCGATCTGGCCGATGTCCAGCGCCGGGTTCAGCGACCGGCCGACATCGTGCAGGATGTCCGTGCGTTCGACCCGGTATTCGCCGGTCAGGGTGTCCACCGCCACCTCGGAGCAGGCCGCGCCGTAGGCAAAGTAATAGAACGGCCGCCCCTTGCCCGCCGCGCGGTCCCAGTGGATCTTGGGCGTCTTGTAGAACCCCGCCGCCGACAGATGCACCCGTGCCATGTAGGCCTCGCGGATCAGATCGGCGAACGCCACCCGTTCGTCGCCGATCACCACCTCGTTGGCCTCGAACCGGACGCTTTCCGTTCCGGTCTGCCAGCGTTCGGCGGCAAAATCGACCAGCCGTGCCTTGATCTGCGCCGCCGCGTCCAGCGCCGCCATGCCGTTCAGGTCCGACCCCGAAGAGGCGGCGGTGGCCGATGTGTTGGGTACCTTTTCGGTGGTGGTGGCAGTGATCTTGATGCGCTCGATATCGACCTGCAGTTCATCCGCCACCACCTGCGCGACCTTGGTGTTCAGCCCCTGCCCCATTTCCGTGCCGCCATGGTTCAGATGCAGCGAGCCGTCGGAATAGACATGCAGCAGCGCGCCCGCCTGATTGTACCACGTCGCGGTGAACGAAATCCCGAACTTCACCGGCGTCAGGGCGATCCCGCGCCGGATCACCCCGCCGCGGGCGTTCCACTCCAGCACCGCCGCCCGCCGGGCGCGGTAATCGGCGCTGTGTTCCAGTTCGTCCACGATGCGCGGCGCAATATTGTCCTCGACGCGCTGGTGATAGGGCGTGACATCGCGTCCGTCTCCGCCGTAGAAATTCAGCCGCCGGATCGCCAGGCTGTCGCAGCCCCGGTGATAGGCGATTTCCTCGATGATCCGTTCTGCCGCGATCACGCCCTGAGGCCCGCCGAACCCGCGAAACGCGGTGTTGGACACGGTGTTGGTCTTCATCGGATGCGAATTCAGCAGGACATCGGGATAGTAATAGGCGTTGTCGGCATGAAACAGTGCGCGGTCCGTCACCGGACCCGACAGATCCGAAGAAAACCCGCAGCGCGCCGCGAATTCGCCGGTCACCGCCTTGATCCGGCCCGCGTCATCGAACCCGACCTCGTAGTCGATGACGAAATCGTGCCGCTTGCCGGTGGCGGACATGTCGTCGTCGCGGTCGGGCCGGATCTTGCAGGGCCGGTTCCACTTCTTGGCGGCCACTGCGGCGACGGCGCAGAACAGGTTCATCTGGGTTTCCTGGCCGCCGAACCCGCCGCCCCTGCGCCGCCCGTTCCCCGTGACGGCATTCGATGCCACCCCCCGCACATGGGCAACCATGTGCTGGGCCTCGCTGGGGTGCTGGGTGCTGGAATGCACCGTCACATCCTCGTCCTCACCTGGAATCGCAAACGCGATCTGACCTTCCAGATACATGTGATCCTGCCCGCCGACCCGCATCCGCCCCTTGATCCGATGTCTGGCACGCGCCATCGCGCCCTTCGCA
>JBGTLJ010000220.1:0-5513 GCA_041744175.1 Oceaniglobus sp.
CCGGGAAGCCGCCCGCGCCCGGCCACCAGACACAGGGTCATGACGGGGTCAGGAAGCCGCGATCGCTTTCGGCGGTGATGAAATCGACGATCGTTCGGACATAGGCGCTGTCGGTTTCGTCGCCGAGGCGGCGGGCGCGGTCCTGGAACGTGCCGTCGCCCTGTTTCAGCATCTGGAACGCCGCGCGCAGGGCGGTGATGTCGGCCCGCGCGACGCCCCTGCGTTTCAGCCCGACGAGGTTGAGCCCGTCCAGTTCGCCCCGCGGCCCCTGCACCAGCGCGTGGGGAATCACGTCATGGGTGACCATGGTGACGGCACCGATGATCGCGCCGTCGCCGATGCGAACCCATTGATGGATGCCGGACAGGCCGCCGACGATCACATCGTTGCCGATGATGCAATGGCCGGCGAGGGCGCTGTTGTTGACCATGATCACCCGGTTGCCGACCTGGGCGTCATGGGCGACATGGGCCCCCGCCATGAACAGGCAGTCGTCGCCGACCCGGGTCACGCCGCCGCCGCCCTCGGTGCCGGTGTTCATGGTCACGTGTTCGCGGATCCGGCAGCGCGCCCCGATGTCGAGCCGGGTCTCTTCGCCCGCGAATTTCAGATCCTGGGGGATTTCGCCGACGCTGGCGAACGGAAAGATCACAGTGCCCGCACCCACGGTGGTGATGCCGGTGACGACCGAATGGCTTTTGACCACGACACCGACACCCAAGGACACCTGTGGCCCGATCACGCAGAACGGGCCGATCCGCACGCCCGCGGCGATGTGTGCGCCGGGTTCGACCACCGCGCTCGGATGCACCTCGGCCGACGGATCGATGCTCACTTCGGCAGATCCATCATCGCGGTGAATTCCGCCTCGCAGGCCAGTTCGCCGCCCACCATTGCGCGACCGTGGAACTTCCACACCTTGCCGCCGCCGCGCCGGGTGGCGATGTGCATTTCCAAGACGTCGCCGGGGCCGACCTTGCGGCGGAACTTGGCGCTGTCGATGGCCATGAAATAAACCAGCAGATTGCGGTCCGCCAGATCCATGGACACGCCCACCATTACTGCCGCCGTCTGCGCCATCGCCTCGATCATCAGGACGCCCGGCATGATCGGCGTACCCGGAAAGTGGCCCTGGAACTGGGGTTCGTTGACCGACACGTTCTTGATGCCCACGGCGCTGTCGCAACCGACGATATCGCGCACCCGGTCCACCAGAAGGAACGGATAGCGGTGCGGGATGATCCGCTGGATCAGCGCGATGTCGGCGGTGGTCCTTTCAGCGGCGGACGTGCCTTCGGCGGTCTTGTCTGCGGTCTGGTCGGTCATCTGGTCGGTCCCCCGTGATGCCGTGTGCCTAGCAACTGTGAAAAGCTGCCGCAAGCGCCGCCCTCAGGGCGCGCCCTGGGTGCCGTCGCCGAAAACCTCGTCGATGCGGGCGATGGCAAGGGCGGTGATGTCGATCATGTCGCTGGACAGGAACACCGCACGCTGATCGAGGATCGCCACCGCACCGCGTTCGCGCATGATCGTGGTCAGCACCTCGCCGACGCGGGTGAAGAACATCTGCTGCGAAGTGTCGGTTTCACGGGTGATGGCACGGCCCTTGGCATCCTGACGTTCGCGGATCCCCTTGACCTTCTGGTCGAAGGCCTCTGCGAGGGCGCGGAATTCCGCCATCTCCATGGTCGGTCGCCGGTCGGTGAGCGCCTGTTCCTCGGCCACGAGCGCGGTCTCGATCTTGCGGTTCTCTGCCTCAAGCGCGCCTGCCGCCGCCTCAATGTCGGCACGCAGGCGTTGCCCGAACTGGGATTGCAGGAACAGTTCTTCCTGATCGAGAGTCAGCACCGGCACAGCGAGATCCGTGCCGGTCTGGGCGTTGGCCGGTGCGTGCGCGGCAAGCCCCGCCGTGACGGCGAGCACCGCAACAAGCGTTCGGACGGCGCGCCGCGACACCGCCCTAGAACTCTGTCGAGATCGTCAGGTTGAAATTCTGCTCGCGGTCGTAATCCTCTTTTTGCAGAGGCTTGGAAAAGTTGAACCGCAACGGACCGATGGGGGTGTTCCAGAACACCGACACCCCGATGGAGGCACGCAGCGCAGCGGAATCGTCCACCGTCACGCCCCCCGCCCCGGCGGTGTCGTCCAGGCCCCAGACTGATCCGACATCCACGAATGCGCCGCCGGTGATGCCGTATTCCTCCGGCAGGCCGAGGGGAAACTCGGCCTCCAGCCGGGCCACGGCGAACATGTTGCCACCCAGGGCATCCTCGTTCTCCGAGTTCAGGTCGCGCGGGCCGATCCCTTTGGATTCGAACCCGCGCAGCAGGCTGGGGCCGAGGAAGAAACGGTCGGTCAGACGCGTCGTGCTGTCGGACACGGAATTGATGGCACCGCCCTCGATCGTGGCCCGCAGGGTCAGTTCCTCGTTCAGCACCCGGGTCTGGGCGATCGCCTTGGCGGCGGTCTTGATGTACTGGCTGTCGCCGCCGAGACCGGCGAAATCCTGGCCGAATTCCAGACGGATCCCGGCATTGGGGTCGAGCCCGGTGCGCCTTGTATCGTAGCTGAGGGTGTAGCCAAGCGCGCTGGTGATGACCGATCCCTGTTCGGCCTGGAGGATCGGCGAACTGTCTTCGGAAATGTTGAGGATGGTGTCCTTGGAAATCGAATAGCGCAGGCCGAGCCGGGCATTTTCAGAGATCGGGAAATCGAGCGACGGCGATATGCCGACCACCCGGGTGTCGTAGAACGAATTGTCCTGCTCGGACGTGGAATAATAGGCGCGGAACGAAAACCGCAGATCGCGGTCGAACAGCGCCGGTTCGCTGAAAGAAAAGCTTGTGTTGGCGGAGTCCGTGCCGGTGGCGATGGAAAAGCCCAGGTTCTGGCCGCGGCCGAGGAAATTGCGCTCGGCAAAGCCGACGTTGATGCCCGGCCCGCCGTCTGCGGAATAGCTGGCCCCGAGCGTGAGGCTGCCGGTCGGCTGTTCCTCGACGTTGACGTCGACAACCACCTGATCGGCCGCGCTGCCATCGCGGGCATCGACCTGCGCATCGGCGAAATAGCCCAGTGCGCGGATCCGTTCGGCGGCGCGGCGGATTTCGCGCGGGTTGAACGGATCGCCCTCGACGGTGTCGAACTGGCGGCGGATCACCCGGTCGAGCGTGGTGGCATTGCCTTCGATGTCGATCCTTTCGACAAAGACCCGGGGGCCGCGTTCGATCACGTAATCGACGTTCAGGATCAGGTTGCGCGGATCACGATCGATGCGCGGGTCGACCCGCACGAAGGACAGCCCCTTGCGGGTGGCGAGCCGCTCCATCCGGGTGACATCGTTCTCGATGGCCATCGGCGAATAGGTCTGTCCGCGGCGGGTCTTGGTGACGGCCAGGAATTCCTGCGCGTCGATGTCCGGCAGGCTGGTGGACGCGCCGATTTCGCCAAAGCTGTGGGGCTGGCCCTCCTGCACCGTGAAGGTGACGAAGAACGCGTTGCGTTCGCGCGAGAATTCGCTGTTCACGCTGAGGGTGCGGAAATCGATGTAGCCGCGCGAGGTGTAGAAATCGGCGAGCAGCTGCCTGTCCAGCTCGACCCGGTCTGCGACGAACGTGTCGCGCTGCACAAGCTGGCGCAGCAGGCCCGCCTGCTTGGTTTCGAGCACGCGCCGCAACCGCCCATCGGAATAGGCACGGTTGCCGACGAACGACAGCCGCTCGATCTCGACGACCCTGCCCTCGACGATCTCGAACACCAGATCGACCTGGTTGGCGCCGCGCCTGATGATCTTTGGCGTCACGGTGGCGGCAAGCCGACCCCGTGCCTCATAGATCTCGGCGATGGCGGCGGCGTCCTGTTCGGCGGTGGCCGGGTTGTAGACCCGGCGCGGCTGGGACTGCACGACCTCAAGCAGCGCCTCGTCCTCGAGCCGCGCGTTGCCTTCGATGCTGATGCGGTTGACGGTCGGCCATTCCTGAACGCGGATCAGCAGTGTCGATCCGTTGGGCACCAGTTCGACGGTCTCGAACAGGCCTGAATTGACGATCCGCTGATAACTGTCGTTCAGTTCGCCTGCCGACACAGCCTCGCCGGGGGTGATCCCGGCATAGGTGACGATTGTGCCGGGTTCCACCCGTTCGTTGCCCTGAACGGTGACATTGGAAAAGCGGAACGACTGCGCCTCTGCAACGGTGCCGGACAGCGCACCCAGGGTCAGGGTGCAGAAAAACATCAGGCAGGCCCCGAACCGCGTGATCGCCGGGAATGCGCGGCGCCGACCGCCCGTTGTCGCGTTGCCCATATGCCCCTATCCGTCAAGACCTGTTGTTGGACCCTGACTATCGGGATTGCGGGGGGTTGTCAAAACGCCGTGGCACCGAAAAACCGCTCATATGGGCACCGGTGCCACAGTTTTCGGCAAATGTAGTGGTGCCCGGCTAAAGGGATCCGAGAAAGCCGCCCAGCATCAGGGCACCGCCGATGGCGGCGAAACAGATCAGCCGGTCGAAATTCAGATCGAGCATCAGCGAGATGCCGCGGGTGGAGGTCTGGAGATGCTGCATGTGGGGGTGCGCCTTTGTCGGATCGATATGCTTCGGGTGTCACCCTTGCATGGGATTGCGGCACATCTTTGACGCAAGGCGGTTAAGATTTCCCTAGGGGCAGAAAAGATCGTTGGTCAGGGCGAAGACCATCAGCGTGATCAGCAACCCGAAACCGATGGTCATCAGGATGCGCAGCGCGCCGTCACTGGGCGGGCGGCCCGTCACCGCCTCATAGGCAAAGAACACCAGATGTCCGCCATCCAGCACCGGCACCGGAAACAGGTTCAGCAATCCCACGGCGGTGGACAGCACCGCGATGAACCAGATGAAGGTGAGCCCGCCCTGGGACGCGGCGGCGCCACTGGTCTGGGCGATCCCGATGGGGCCCTGCAGACCACAGCTGGAAATCGCCCCGACCGCCATGTGATAGAGCCCGGAAATCGACGACTGCGCAATGAACAGGGTCTGTTGCGCCGCCTGCCCCAGCGCGGTGAACGGGCCCGGCGTTTCGGTCTGCGGCGTGAAGAACAGCCCGCCGGAAATGCCGATCAGCCAGCGCTGTTCGAACCCGCCGTCGGGCAAGGGCAGATCGACGGGGCGCGGCGACAGGGTGACGGGCAGGGTAGTGCCGCCGTCCGGCGCAGCGCGCCAGACCGTCAGATCCAGCGACTTCCCCTCTGCCGCAGCGACCAGTGCCGGCAACTGGTCGAAGGCAAAGATCGGCGCGCCGTCGACGGCAGTGATCACATCGCCGGTCCTCAGCCCCGCATCCATCGCAGCCGATTGCAGATTGACCCCGTTCACCAGCGGCGGATAGGGGTGCGGCCCCCGAAGGCTCAGGGTCTCGCCGCCGCGCAGCACGGTATAGTCCAGCGTCGGTTGCATCGGCAGACGTTCGATATAGCCGTCCATCTCCGCCAGCGGCGGGGTTGCGATGCCCGCGATCGACAGGATCTCGTCGCCCGCGCGCAG
>JBGTLJ010000221.1:0-2673 GCA_041744175.1 Oceaniglobus sp.
GCGGCAAAGATCGCTATGACTGCAAAAAGCCGCCTGGACCGACCGGGTGCCTCAAAGGTGTGGATGCGTCTCATGGTGTTGTGACCCCTGCAGAGCGGAAAAAGGGTAAGCTTGGAGGTCCAAACAAGCAAGAACTTGTGCGTCCCTAAAGAACTTGATCGTCCGCTTTGGTGAAGGTTTTCCGATGCGGGCCGTGGCGTGAGGGTGGGGCTTGGCGCGCGGGCGGCCCGCGTTGGCAAACCTCCCAAGGAGGAAGCCGCGGGGGCCGGGCTCTGTCTATGGGTAAAGAGTGCTGAAGGTGGCAGCGGATGTTCTATCGGGGGAACAACGTCGGTTTGATGTTGGCGGGCGCGGAGAGTTCTTGCCGCGTGGCGTCGATGCAGTTTTGGCGTGCGTGGGATCGAACGCCCCCGTTTCCAGCGGGCAGAGACGTTCGGAGTGACCTGGGTCCGTCCGGTGCCCGAACGGGAACCGGTGGCAGGTCGGGCAGTGTGACGGGCATTTCGTCATGCGACCTGCTCCCGTGGTGGTGCCCGTGACTGTGGGATCGCGCCCCGCCGGAAGATCTCGACGATCCGCATCGGTCCGCCGCAGCAGGGGCATGGTTCGCGCAGTGTGAGCGGGACGACCTCGGCGCTGGCCTGTGATGCCGCCTCGGGTTGCGCAGCCCCGAGCAGGACGCGGATCTTCGCGATGTTGGTTTTTCGGGCGGCGCTGGCGAGCAGGCCGTAATGCCGGATGCGGTGGAAGCCGTCGGGCAGGACGTGGTTCAGGAACCGGCGGATGAACTCGTCGGTGGCGAGCCGCATGACCGATCGCCGGTCGCCGGTCTTGATGCGGTAATCCTTCCAGCGGAAGGCGACGGTCTGGGCATCGGCGCTGATCAGGCGGCTGTTCGAGATGGCAACGCGATGCGTATAGCGGCTGAGGTAGGCCAGCACCGCCTCGGGGCCACCCAACGGCGGTTTGGCATAGACCACCCATTCGGATTTGCGGAACGGGGTGAGCCAGGCTTTGAATGCGGCCGTCTCGGCCAGTCCGGCATGGTCACCGAAGAAAACAAGTTGCCCGGTGTGGTGCAAGGCGAGCAGGCCTTCGGTGAACAGGCGGCGAAAGAGCCGCGACAGAACCCGCACGTGCTGGAAAAAACCCGGTCGGCAGCCGATCCAGCGGGTGCCCCCGGGCGACAGGCCTCCGCCGGGCACGATCATGTGGATGTGGGGATGGTGTGTCAGCGCGGAGCCCCAGGTGTGCAGCACCGCCGTCATGCCAACCCGCGCGCCAAGGCGCTTGGGATCGGCTGCAATGGTCATCACTGTCTCCGCTGAGGCACGGAACAGAAGGTCGTAGACCGCCTTCTTGTTCCAGAACGCGACCTGCGCGATCTCGGTCGGCAGAGTGAAGACGACGTGGAAATACTCGACGGGGAGCAGATCCTCTGCGCGCGCGGCCATCCAGTCACGCGCAGCCGGCCCCTGACATTTGGGGCAGTGTCGGTTCTTGCAGGAGTTGTAGGCGAGGTGGTGGTGGCCGCACTTGGCACAGCCGGCCACATGCCCGCCGAGCGCCTCGGTTCGGCAGGCCTCAATGGCCGACATCACCTTGAGCTGGGTCAGGCTGACATGCCCCGCATGGGCCTGCCGCCACGCAGGACCATGGGCGCGGAAGATGTCAGCCAGTTCCAGCGATGGCCGGGGCACCCCGGTGCAGGGTCACTCCAGACTTCGCTGGACGGTGCGGTGCTGCAGCTTCGTCAGCATCTCGTAGGGGCTGACCGTGTCGCGGATCGTCTTGGTCGCGACATGGGTATATTGCGCCGTGGTCGACAGCTTGGCGTGACCCAGCAGAACCTGGATCACGCGAACATCGGTGTTCGCCTCCAGCAGATGGGTCGCGAAGCTGTGGCGCAGGGTGTGCAGCGTGGCGGCCTTTTTGATACCCGCCATGTTCTTGGAGGAGGTGAAGGCCCGACTCAACTGACGTGGCGAGATCGGGCTGACCCTCGGCAGGCCCGGGAAGAGCCAGCCGTCAGGGCGGGTCTCGCGCCAATACTGGCGCAAGAGGTCCAGCAGCCCCGGCGAAAGCATGACCTTGCGGTCCTTCTTGCCCTTGCCTTGCTCGACGTGGATCAGCATCCGGTCGCTGTCGATGTCGCCGATCCTGAGGTTGCAGACTTCGGCCGCGCGCAGCCCCGCGCCATAGGAGATGCTGAGGGCCGCTCGATACTTCAGCCCCGGCCCGGGCGCCGCCATCAGGATGTCGGAGACTTCCTCGATGCTGAACACCACGGGCAACCGCCGCGGTTCGGTCCGGAACTGCATGAACCGCTTCATCTCCTCCCGCCCGCAGGTCATGCCGAAGAAGAACCGCAGCGCCACGATGCGGGCGTTGAAGGTCGACGGCGTGACCCCGGCGTCGGTCATGTACAGCTGGTAGGCGCGCAACTCTTCCGACGTGGCCGTGTCGGGCGATCGACAGAGGAAGGTCGCAAAATCCTTCACGGCGCGAATATGGGCCTGCTGGGCCTTCTCGCCCATGCCTCGAATGCGCATGTCCTCGATCATCCGCTGGCGCAGCGGGGTGGTTCTTTCCTCCGTCATGGGAACCTCCTGTCTGTTGAAGGGGGAAGACCCCGATCGTCAGACAGAAATGCCGACCGCCAAATACACCACG
>JBGTLJ010000222.1:0-1928 GCA_041744175.1 Oceaniglobus sp.
CCGCATCGCGCCGTCGCGCACGAACAGCGGCGCGCCGCGTTCCACCAGCCTGTCAAGCATCAGGTTGGTCGCCACGTCCAGATCCGGGATCACCCCGTCGTCGATCGACTGGTGCACGGTGACGACACCCTGGCGGATCGCGTCGGCGGCGCTGTGCGGGCGATAGGGGGCGCCGCCAAGGCGCATCTGTCCGCCGTCCAGCCCGTGATGGCCGCTGATCGTCTTGACCAGTGTCGATTTGCCGGCACCGTTGGCACCCATCAGAACGGTGACGGAGCCGGAGTTCAGCTCAAGGTCGATCCCGCGCAAAACGTGATTGCGCCCGAACGACTTTTCGACCCCGCGTATGTTCAGCGCCATTTGCGACACCGCTCCCCCCCCGAAACGCCTGACCGGCGTGCTTTGGCGCGACCCTTCCATGCGGACCATCAATTGTCAAACTGTTTGACTTTTGCCTAAAGTCGCGCTGGTATGTGACCGATGAAGGTGGAATCGCACGCAGATACCGAATATGCCGCAATGACGCCCGGCGTTGTGCCCGCACGTCTTGCGGACGTGTCGGCCGTCCGCACCACCATCGGCGGCGCGCCGTCCGACTGGCAGGTGCGCGAGGTCGGCGACGGCAACCTCAACCTGGTGTTCATCGTCACCGGGCCAAAGGGCGGTCTGGTCGCGAAGCAGGCTCTGCCCTATGTCCGGCTGGTCGGGGACAGCTGGCCGCTGCCGCTTTACCGGGCCTATTACGAATACCATGCCCTGATTCGTCAGGCCGCCCGCGATCCCGGCAGCGTTCCGGAGGTGCTGCACTTCGATGAACGCCAGGCGCTGATCGTGATGGAATTCCTGTCGCCGCATGTGATCCTGCGGCGCAAGTTCATCGCCGGAGAACGGGTCGAGGGGCTGGGCGACAGGATCGGCCGCTTTTGCGCGCGCACCGCGTTCCGCGGATCGGACCTGTCGATGGCAAGCGGCGACAAGAAGGCGGATGTCGGACTGTTTTCGGGCAATGTGGCGATCCCCGCCATTTCCGAGGCGCTGGTGTTCACCGATCCATACCGCGCGGCCGAAATGAACACCCACACTCCGGGGCTGGACCCGGTGGTGGCCGCCCTGCGCGGCGACGTGGATCTCAAGGTGCGTGTGCAGCGGATGCTGATGCGCTTTGCCTGCAACACCGAAACGATGCTGCATGGCGACCTGCATTCCGGATCGATCATGGCCACCGAGACAGAGGCGCGCGTCATCGACCCCGAGTTTGTCCAGTACGGGCCGATGGGGTTCGATATCGGCATGCTGATCGCCAATTACCTGATGGCCTATTTCAGCCAGCCCGCCCACCGGGGATCGGATCTGGACGACTATCAGGACTGGATCCTGTCGGTCATCGCCGACACCGCCGCCACGTTTGACGACGAATTTCGCCGTCTCTGGCGCAGCGAACGCAGCGGCATGCTCTATCCCGCGACTCTGTTTGAGGATCAGGGCCATGACAGCGCCCCCGCCTGCGACGCCCTTCTGCGCGAGGTCTGGACAGATGCCATGGGGTTCTGCGGCATAGAAATGCACCGCCGCTGCCTGTCGCTGGCCCACAACGCCGATTTCGAGAGCATTGCCGATCCGGCCGAGCGCGCCCGGCTCGAAGCCCGAAATCTGGCGATGGGCAGCGCGCTGGTGCGCGGCGCCGGCACGCTTGGCTCCGTCCAGTCCCTGATCGCCCTGGCCCGCACATGGAACCGAAAGGATGTCCTATGAAAATCGACGGCACGCATTACCGTTCGCTCTGGTGGAACGCCGATAGCGACGTTCTTGAAATCATCGACCAGCGCTGGCTGCCCCACGATCTGTGCATCCAGCCCGTCGCCACGATGCAGGATTTCCACGACGCCATCGTCCAGATGCGGGTGCGGGGCGCGCCGCTGATCGGGGCG
>JBGTLJ010000223.1:0-1730 GCA_041744175.1 Oceaniglobus sp.
TGAGCGATACTGAAGCACGGAGTGACAAGGCCGTGTCAATGAAAACAATGGGGACCGCTGAAGCTATTTGTGACAAACGACAGGACCGGCTCGGGCGCAACGCAATGGACGCGATGGCGACGATCGCGCGGTTGGGCGAAATGTCAGTCCGGGTGAAGAGCCTCGACCTCGGTGACACCGACCTGACCGGCGCCGCGGGCCGGATGACGACGGGCATCCTGAACGTCTTCGCGCAGTTCGAGCGCGATCTTCTCGTCGAACGGACCAAGGCTGGCATCGATCGCGCCCGTGCCCAGGGCAAGCGGCTGGGCCGGCCGCCCTCCCTCGATGCCGAGCGAAGGACCGAGATTGAGGCTGGGCTTCGGAGGGGGGAAACGATCTCCGCCCTGGTGCACCGCTTCGCGACCAGCTGCCAGACCGTGCAGCGCATCCGCGACGCGCGTGCTACGGTGGTCCGGTCCCCCGGGGAGGCCTGAACCATCTGCAACCTGTATTCCTGGAGTATGGCCGGTAACTCACAGAGTCTTGGCGAACCCACGAGAAGTCCCATGCCGGACGGTCGAGGTTTGTCCACGGAGAATATGCGGTTCTATGGCTGGGATAGGGAAGCCCTTGTCCGTCGGACTGCAGGGGCATGGCGAGACCCAAGATTAAGTATTCCGTGACCTCAGCGTCATGTTCTCGCCCTCGGAGCCTGATCTGAAACTATTTGGGTGAATCCAGCAGGTTGTGATTCAGTTCGTTTGCAAAGCTGAACGGAGATCGCAATGGCCTGGACGGAACTCACCCGCGACCGATTTGGCCGATCGGGCGACAAATATGCAAGTGACCTGACCGATGCGGAATGGAGGTTACTGAAACCTTTGCTGCCGCCGCGCAAGTTGACCGGCAGGCCACGCACGACAAATTTGCGCGATGTGTTCGACGCGATCCTGTATATCGCGACAACCGGGTGCCAATGGCGCATGTTGCCCAACGATTTCCCGCCGGTCTCCACCGTGCGGGGGTATTTCTATGTCTGGCGCAATGACGGCTTGTTCGACGGGATGAACCGGAAGCCGGTCGAAGCCGCCCGTTTGGCCGAAGGACGCAAAGCCCGGCCAACGGCGGGTGTGATCGACAGATGAGCCAGTGAGCGCCACTGGTTCGAGCCCACTGGCGAATGCACGAAAACCACGGAAAGTGGCGGGGTTACAGGGTATGACGCGGGCAAGAAGATCAAAGGGCGCAAGCGGCATATCGTGACCGACACAATCGGATTGATGATTGGCCTCGAGATCCACAGCGCCGGACTTCAGGATCGTGATGGGGCACCGGATGTCCGGAAAGCTGTCGCCGAACAATATCCGATCTTGCGCCACATTTTTGCGCCCTCTCGTGCCATTGCTGCGCGATGCACTGCCGGGCAATGGACGGCGGATATGCCGGCCCCAAACTGCGAGATGCGCTGAAGGCCATCGGACGCTGGACAGTCCAGATCGTCAAACGCTCCGACGCCGCAGACGGCTTCGAAGTCCTGCCCCGCCGTTGGGTTGTCGGGCGCACCCTCGCATGGCTGGGGCGATGCCGTCGCTTGTCAAAGGACTGAGAAAAATCCAGCGCCAGCGCCAAGGCGTGGATGATGACCTGAGCCCCGTTTCCTCCTCCAGTTTTTAGTAGAATCCGCTCCAAACAAGGAGACGGAGAATGAAGCGATCAAGGTTCAGTGAAGAGCAGATCATCGCGATGCT
>JBGTLJ010000224.1:0-4119 GCA_041744175.1 Oceaniglobus sp.
TCAGCGACACGCTGAGGTTCACCCCGAAGGTAGAGCCGTACATGTAGTAGGCACCAAGGCTCGCCGTACTGCTGATGGCATAGGTGGCGCCGAAGTTCAGCGGCGACTTGCGGTCCAGGATCGCGCTGGACGCCCGACTGCCGCGCCCGGACTCCACCAGATAATCGTCGCCGGAATATTCCGCCAGCAGAGTAAGCCTGTCCGTGGCACGGTATGCGATCGACCCGAACGGCGCGACATCGCCCCTGAACCACTGGTCGTAATCCGCCTCGCCGCCGACACCGACATTCAGCCCCGGCCTGTCGCCAAACGGCGCGCCGATCGGATTGTAGGTGCCAAGCCGCCCCCAGCCGAGACCCGCTGAGACGCTGATCCGGTCGCCGAAGGTCTTGGTGGCCACCACGTATTCGGCCGCAGAAAGCCCGGTGCCGATGAAATCCTGCAAGCCGATCTTGAGGGCTGGAAGATAGCGGGTTTCATTCAGGATGCGCAGGGATACGTCAAAACTGCGGTCGTAATAGTCCTGAAACCCTTCGAAATTCAGATCCGCGAACTTGGTATAGCGAAAGCTGCCCTCTACCCGCGGCAGGATCTGAAAGCTCAGGGTGGTGCGGGTGATCCCGGCAAAGTTGGACACCGTGAGCGAAAGCTGGCCGTCCGGCTGGCCCAGCGCCGATGGTGTGTCGATGGCGCCGGTGACGCCATAGAAGTTCAGCGTCGGGCGGTCGGTGACGGCACGGCTCATGTCCTGCGCCGCGGTTCCCGATGGCCCGGCCGAAAGCGCCAGCACGGCGCCGCAGACCCCGCCCAGCAGCCGCATCCTCACCTCCGTCTTGCGCACCCTGTTCCCCCGCCCGGATCTGTCCGGCGTTGAGTCCGGTCCGCATGTGATGACGCGATGTCGCGCATGGTGCAACCCCGGCCCTGCGAGACGCCGCGCAGGGTGTGGCCGCCGGGCCCCTAGCCGACGGTGAGCGAAACCCGCGCCGGACTTGGGCGGTATCCCTCGACAAAGCGTTCGGCCACGGCCAGCGCGGCCCTGTCGTTGCCGGTCGCCATCGCCTCGCGCAGCGCGCGGATCGCCGAAGCGACCTCGATCTCCGACAGCTTCGCCTCATGGGCCGAAAAGATCTTTTCATGGGCGGTGGTGACGTGACCTTCGCCGATCAGCAGTTCCTCGTGCAGCTTTTCACCCGGGCGCAGGCCGATTTCCTGCATCTCGATGTCGCCGTCGGGATGTGCGGCGTCGCGCACCGTGTATCCCGCATCTTCGATCACCTGGCGGGCCATGTCCCAGATCCGGCGCGATCTGCCCATGTCGAGCACGAAGACCTCGCCGCCCCGCGCGAAGGACCCCGCCATCAGAACCAGGCTGACCGCCTCTTCGGTGGTCATGAAGAACCGGGTCACGTCGCGGTGGGTCACCGTCACCGGACCGCCACGCGCGATCTGTTCCTGAAACAGCGGCACCACCGATCCCGACGATCCCAGCACATTGCCGAACCGCACCATGGCAAACACGGTGTGGGGCGAGCGTTCGGCCAGATCTTGCACAACGAATTCAGCCAGCCGTTTCGACGCGCCCATGACATTGGTCGGGCGCACGGCCTTGTCTGACGAAATCAGGATGAACCGTTCCACCCCGGCCTCGCGCGCCTCGCGGCCCAGCGTCCAGGTGCCCAGCACGTTGTTTGCAAGCCCCACCAGAGGGTTCTGTTCGACCATGGGCACGTGCTTGTAGGCGGCGGCGTGCAGCACCAGATCGATCTTGTGATCGACCAGGACGCGGCGCACCAGCCGCGCCTCGGTGACGCTTCCAAGCACGCTGATCAGCTCCGCTCCCGCCTCGTCCGCCAGCGGACGAAGCGCGCGCTCGGCCTCGTACAATGCGTATTCGCTGAGATCGAACATCACCAGGCGGGCGGGCTTGCAGGCCAGAACCTGACGGCACAGTTCCGATCCGATGGATCCGCCGCCGCCGGTGACCAGCACGGAGCGCCCGACCACATGGGCATGGCCGAAATCCGGCGTCCTTTCGAACGCCTTGCGCCCCAGATACTGGGCCGGCATGATCGGAACCAGCTTTTCCAGCAATTCCTTTTCCTCGCCGATCAGCTGGGCGAAGCTGGGCAGAGCCTGAACCTCGACCCCGTTCTTTTCCAGCCGCCGCGCCAGTTGCGTCAGCTTGGGCTGGGACAGGGACGGCATCGCCAGCAGCACCCGGTCGACGCGCCGGTGCTCGACGATCTGGGCGATGTCGGTGGGGCGCAGCACACTCAGTCCGGCGATGGTCAGTCCCTGGATCGCGACGTTGTCGTCCACGAAGGCGACCGCCTCGATCCCGTCATGGGACATCAGCGCGCGCGCCAACTGGCTGCCGGTGGTGCCGGCGCCATAGATCAGCACCCGGCAACGCGGGTTGATCCGCCGGTACATGGCCGTCACGATCTCAAGCAGCACGACACGGCTGGCTGCCGCCAGCACGAAATAGAAGATGCCGAACACCACGTAGCTGCCGTTCCCGAGGGAGGAGCCGGCGATCTTGTGCAGCAGCGCCGAAAACACCGCCACCGTCGCGGCCAGCGCCGCGATCCGCCCGACCCCCGACATGTCGTAGGCATTGAGCCGGATGTTGGGCACCTTGAGGTAGGTGGCGAAAACGGCCGTGAGCACGATCAGGAACGACAGGATCAGCGGCCCGGTGCCCATGGTTGTGACGATGGAAAACGGTTCCTGCTGCACGGCAAGGGTCGAAAGGTAAGCGGCGGGGATCAGGATCAGGTCGATGCTGAGAAGGATGATCCGCTTTTGCTGCCGCGACAGGGAGACGAAAAATCTGAGCAGGCGGTTCATACCGGACACCCGAAGCGGGCGCAGGTCGAGAATCCATCATGTTCGGCGAAGCGTTCCGCTGCGAAATCTGGACCGGGAATTGTGCGCCTCATTATTAGTCAGACAGGCCATTGCGCAAGCATGTCAAGTATAACAGGACCGAATTTGCTGCAACAACCCCCTTCTGGACATGTTGCGAATTACCGCTCAACCGCACAACCGCAAGGTGATAGTGGCCGCTGCCCTGAAACATTAATGACACGGTCGCTGTGGCACGCGGGTCCGTTCGAACGGGGCATCTGCCAATCAGCCGTGGAAAGGCGCTGAGGCGGGCGGCAGGATTGACAGCGCCGGGCCGGTCGGCGTCAACTCGGGGCAATGTCACAGCCCCCTGCCCCCATGCCGATGAGCGACGGTTCCGGTCCTGCCGCACCGGAACCCGACGAAGGTGGAACGGTCGAAATCCTGCGCGGCGCGGGCAGCGCGCCTCTTTTGCTGGTCTGTGAACATGCCAGCCATGCGATCCCCGCCGCGCTGGGCGATCTCGGCCTTGCCGCCGCCGACAGACTGTCCCACGCGGCCTGGGATCCGGGGGCGCTGGAGGTTGCGCGCGAGCTTTCGGCACGGTTCGACGCACCGCTGGTCGCGGGCCGGTTTTCGCGGCTTGTCTACGATCTGAACCGTCCGCCGGACGCGCCGGGTGCCATCAGCCCCCGGTCGGAGCGCATCGACGTGCCGGGCAACGCGCATCTGAGTGTGGCCCAGCGCACCGCGCGGGTGGCGGCGTTCCACGATCCGTTCCATGCCGCGCTGAATGCGCAGATCGAACGCATGGGCGCGCCCGCAATCGTCACGATCCACAGTTTCACGCCCGTGTTTCACGGCCGCCCCCGCACCACAGAGATCGGGATCCTGTTCGATCCGCGCGACGACCGGCTGGCGCGTGCCATGCTGTCAAGCCCGGAGCGCACCTTTGCCTGCGAAGAAAATGTCCCCTACGGCCCCGCCGACGGGGTATTGCACACGTTGCAGCGCCATGCCCTGCCCCGCGGGCTGTTGAACGCCATGGTCGAGATCCGCAACGACCTTGCCACCGCCCGCGCCGGTGACGTTGCCAACGCGGTGGCCAGCATGATCGAACATGCGCTGGCACAGTCCGACGCGATTACACGGACGTGAGGGCCTTGCGTCGGCTGTCACCCTTAATCCTTGCGCCACACCGGACGGGCGTGGCCATCGCGCCCGCATCGGGCGCAGGCGCAGGAAACGCGCAATCGGCCATCGTCA